>JANOUN010001487.1:0-4023 GCA_031416875.1 Planctomycetota bacterium
GCGCTTCCGATCCACGTATGGTTATTCGAACCTCATGTTCCTCGCCGCCGGTGAAGTCACTGGAGGCTCTGGGCAACTTCGCGAGCCCTCATAAACCGACGCTGGAAAACGTCAGTCCGATTCCGTGGTACAACTGGGACACGATGGCTGCTGCAGGCGGAATCATTTCCAGTGCAAACGACATGGCAAAATGGCTGCGAGTCCTGCTGGATCACGGAAAGATTGACTACGATCATCGCCTGTTCTCCGACGCGTCGTCTCGCAGGATGTGGACTCTGCACACAGTTCTGCCGTTCAGTGAAGCGGCTCAGAAGCGTTCGCCGACCACGCATTTTAAAGCCTACGGACTGGGCTGGAGTCTGTCTGATTACAAGGGCCGCCTGACGGTTTCGCACGGCGGAGGTTACGACGGAATGTATTCGCAAGTGCTGCTGGTGCCGGAAGAGAATCTGGGAGTCGTGGTCCTCACCAACAGCATGACGGGGATCTCGTCGGCTCTGGCACACACGATCATTGACGAATTCCTTGGAGGCGAAAAAACTGCCTGGCTGATTCAGGGGCTTGAACGAGATCGAAAGGATCGAGCTGCTTTCTACCAGCGAATCAAAGATGCCACGATGCCGAAAGCTGAGGGCATGCAGCCGAGCCGCGACGCCCAGGCGTATGTCGGAACATACCGATGTCCGCTCTACGGAGATGCATCGGTTTGTCTGGAAGATGACAAACTGGTCCTGCGTCTTTTGCCGAATTCAGAGCTCATCGCCGATCTGACGCATCTGCATTACGACACATGGGTCATTCACTGGCGTAAGGAATTTGCCTGGTTCGCTGAGGGCACGATTCAGTTTGTGCCGGACAGCCACGGAGTTTTTCAGGAACTGAGGCTGGATGTTCCCAATGACGATCTGTGGTTCGATGAACTCAGGCTGATGCGCGTTCCGTGAGTGATGCGGGGCTGGCGGTCGGTTGATGTGGTCAGCATTTCTTCGTGGGGTAAGCTTCCAGCTTGCCATCGCTGTTTGAACACGCACTGCTGTTTGACAAACCTGACAAGCTGGAAGCTTATCCCACGACAGCTGCGTTGCCCCGCAGAATTATCGCACCGGCGTCTTGCCCAGCAATCGACGCAGCAGGCCGATCTGACCGGCGTGCAGCATTTCGTGGTGCGAGCAGAACAGCAGACCACCGAATTTTGTGGCGATTGCGGCGTACGGCATGTCAACAGCTTCGTCGAGCACAGAATCACTGAATGTCGGAAGTTCAAGCATGGCCTGTTCATAGACCCGCTCAAACACACCGCAGATGTCCTGTGGTGACGGGTTCTTCACCGGATCGGGATCCGGCGTGGTCCCTTTGCTGAATTTCTTGCGAAACGCTGACGACATCAGGTCCTGGTCCACATCGGCGCGGCCCCGTATTCGAAACAGGCAAAGTCCATACTGTGCCATGGCCAGATGACCAACCTGCCACGCCAGATGGGATACGCCTTCTGTCGGCTGCCGAAACCAGTCGGACGGCTCCAGATCGGCAATCAGCGACTGCGTGTATTCACGGGCAAATCGAATCTGACCAATCGCCAGTTCGAGTCGGGATAAGGTCATGAGATTTCTCGAATCCATGGAATGAACTGCAGTTCCAGCCGCACGACGGACATGAATGTTCATCGTACATGGAATCTCCAACGGCACAAGGCTTGCTGCGGCGGTTGAAGGTCTCTGTCGGTTGTGATACCGTCTGAATTTCTGCGTTGAAATCAGAGGCATCACATTTTTTCAACGACTGTCAGCCAGCCCACAAGGTCTAAGAAAGAAACGAAGAAACCAATGCACAAGGTAACTCTGCTTCCAGGAGACGGTGTTGGTCCGGAGATCGCAGAAGCTGCACGAAAATGCGTCGAAGCAACAGGCGTCAGGATTGAGTGGGATGTGCAGGAATGCGGCATCGAAGTCATTGAAGCCAGGGGCGGCGTACCGGCCAGCGTGCTGGAATCGATCCGAGCAAACAAAGTCGCCTTAAAAGCTCCGATCACCACACCGATCGGTAAAGGTTTTCGCAGTGTCAATGTTTTTCTGCGCCAGGAACTCGGACTGTATGCCTGCGTTCGTCCCTGCAAGACCTACAAGGGAGTGCGCACGTTCTTTGATGCATGCCACGTGGACCTCGTGATCGTCCGCGAAAATACCGAAGACCTCTACGCCGGCGTGGAATTCAAAGCGGGCGAAGCCGTTACCGAAAAGCTGATCGGCCAGATCAATGCCGCTGCGACGGGCAGGAAGATTACAACCGATGTGAAGACGACCGGTATCAGCATCAAGCCGATTTCCGTCGAAGGCACGACGCGGATAGCGGACTACGCGTTCAGGTACGCGGTCGAAAAGAAGCGAAAGTCGGTGACGTCGATTTCCAAAGCCAACATCATGAAGTTCACTGACGGCCTGTGGTACGACGTGACGCGAGCCGTTGCGAATGCGTACAAGGCAAAGCACGAATGGGCGGATCTCGCAAAGAACGTCGCTCCCTCGCCAACTGCGAACGCCGGCAAGCTGGAGGCAGGCCATATCACCTACATGGAACGCCTCATCGACAACATGTGTATGCAGCTTGTGCAGAAACCCGAACAGTACGATGTGCTGGTCATGGGCAATCTGTACGGCGATATTCTGAGCGATCTGTGTGCGGGACTTGTTGGCGGTCTCGGTGTGGCCCCTGGAGCCAACATCGGCCCTGACGGAGCCATCTTCGAAGCAACTCACGGCAGCGCGCCGAAGTATAAGGGTCAGAACAAGGTCAATCCCACAGCCTTGATTCTGTCGGCCAAGCTGATGCTGGAGCATCTTGGTGAAGCGAACGCCGCCGCAAAGCTGGAACAGGCCGTGGCCGATATCATTGCCGAAGGCAAAGACGTGACCTATGACATGAAAGCCAGCCGCAACGACCCGACCGCTGTGGGAACCCAGCAGATGGCCGAAGCAATTTGTCGCCGGATGCAACAGCTGTAGGGTGATAACCCACATCAACAGCATGCCAGCACCGGACTGCTCCAGGGCCGATTATGCGGGCTGAAACGTGAGAGCCGTGTAATTTTGGGATGCGATTATTTGACAACGGGGCTGGTGCAACAGTAAAAGAGGGGAAGTTACGCGGGAAGGGAGCGGATATCCCGTGGAAATCGCGTGTCCGTGTTCAGCAGATTTTGACGGAGTTCCGTCAATCGCTGATTCAAATCACAGCAATCATCCGCCTCAGAAGATGAGTATTCCCATGAAACTGTTTATCCGAATCTGCCTTTCATTGTGTGCTGCGGCTTTGTTCGCAACCACTGCAAATGCACAATATTTGAATCCCTGGAGTGGCTGGTGGGGAGCTGGCTATTATGGAAGCCCTGCGTACTCCGCTCCTGTCTACACGAGCTACTACGGATCGCCGTCGTATACGAGTTATTACGGATCTTCTTCCAGTGGTTGCTGCGGCACTGCGGCACCAGCCTATGCGGTCAGCTATGGCTCCTGCGGCACTGGTTGCTGCGGCAGCGGTTGCTGTGCGACCTCTTGTTGTGATGCATGCGGTTCAGGCTGTGCCTCCGGTTCGTGTACCTCTGGTTCATGTGCGGGAATTGCACCTGCAGGTTCGTTGAAACCAGCTCAGGATCCAATCTCAGACAAGAAAACGCCTGAATACGAAGACGACACTCGTTCACGACGATTTGACCCGGACGCAACGTCTCCTCGCACTCCCCGAACTGACGACCCGCTTGACGACCGCACCGACCAGTTCCGCAGTCCACGTTCCGGCACCGGCACGGATACTGGATCAGATCCTGGTACTGGATCGGGCACTGGATCAAATATGTTTGACGATGCGGTTGACCCGGCACCGGAACGCACAAATCAGAAGCCGCCGATGACTGACCCGTTGGACGGAAAGGCTCTTGACCCGGTGGACAGCAATTCCAGCGCACCGGCTGACAGCAGTCCTGGTATACCGGTTGATGAGAAGACATTCTTCGAAGAAACGTCCAAACCA
>JANOUN010001488.1:0-22337 GCA_031416875.1 Planctomycetota bacterium
TTGAATTGAAGGAAGTTCCAGACGCTCCGAAAGTCAGTCTTCAGCCCGCAATGCGATTGCGACAAATGAAAGAAATCAGCCGTCGTTTCGAAGCGCATGAATTCTGGGATCCTGACAATTCTCGCTTCGAACTGCGGCTCCTTATTCAGCCCGTCCATCGCTACTCGGATGAAAGTCAGTCGGTGATCGACGGAGCGGTGTTTGTATTGGCACATGACACGAATCCCGAGATTCTTGTGCAACTGGAGGCCCACGGTGACGGCAACGAAGCTCACTGGAAAGTCAACTTTTCTCGCCTCGGCAGCGCCGAACTGCACGTCCTGCTGGACGGCAAAGAGTTCTGGACGGTCCCGCGAACTCCGAATGTCGTCGGCGAGCCGACAGACCCATACTGGCTGATGTGGTACGATGCGAAGTAGTCGATCTGTGAATTGCGAACTGGTAACGGCCGTCCAAACTTTGCTTAGCTACGCTTACTTTTCAAAACATGTTGCCGATGAGTCAAGTTTTGGGTGCGATGGTGGGCCGATCGAATGTAGGATGGACATTCATGTCCGTCGCGTGGCCATAAAACACGGTCGAAGCGATGGTTATTTGACCTTGACAGCCGCTCGATAATGCGACCTTGTTTGGTTAATATCTCGGACATGAATGTCCAAGCTACAGGAATCGCAGCCTTGCACCGAGTTGCCACAACCCTGCCCGTCTCTGGTTCCAGTCACTCCGGATTTGGCCACAATGCGCTAAACTTTCGCGGCAGGACGCCGCGACTGCGATTCGACAGGATGTCGGACCGCGCAACGGCGATTTACAATCCATTGGTCTGAGGCGAACGGCGAAGCCGCGATGCCTCGCTGGATTCTTTCTTTCCAACAACTGCACATTTTTCGCGCATCTTTTCGACCGTTGTTCTTTCGGACTTCGGATTTGCGACTTCGCCGCGCTAGGATCAGACGATGAAACTTGTCAGATATCTGCTGTGGATGTCCGTGATGGTGATCGGTCGCGCTGACGAGCCTTCGAAATCTAAGGACGATGAACTCAGCGCTCAGCGGCTGCAACTGATGGAGAAGCGAATTGCAGCGATCACGGTTACATCGGACGAGAAGGGGTTTCCTAAAACGTTCAACGCCAGGCCAGTTTTTCGGTACACAGACCCGGCTCGCAGCTATGTGGCCGCTGCCGTATGGAAGCTGGGTGAAAGCGGTCGTCCGAAAGCCATCGTTACGACAGAGCTGAATCGACAGTTCTTTGGTCGTTCAATTATTTCCTACGAATACCTCTCACTGACACAAACACGATTCACAGCAACTGCCGACGATGTGAACTGGGCACCAAAGGACTCTGTGTTGACGTTTAAACCAGTCCCCGGAACCGATCCTCCCGAGGAGTCCCCCAGGCGGCGACTGTTGCAACTGCGGTCCATCGCAAAGCGGTTTGGAGGAGACGAGGAGGTTGAAAACGAAACATGCGAACTTCGTCTGCTGCCGCAACCTGTCGATCGCTACACGCCATCAACCGCCGATCATGCGGACGGCGCGATCTTCCTGTTGTGCTATGGCACAAACCCGGAAGTCGCCCTGTGCATTGAGTCCGACGGCAAGTCCTGGAGTTATGCTGCGGGAAGATTGACAGGGGCTCAGCGAGTTCAACTCACAATAGATGGTGCCACCGCGTGGCAAGGGCCTGCCTTCAAGTACGGTTTCAATCAACCGTACGATTCATCGAACACTCCTGTAGAGATTCCCGGTGTTGCGCCAGACGGAAGTGAAATCAGGAAATAGATTCCGCAGGTGGCCGCTGTTTCGTCGGGCCATGTGGGAACCAGGGTTCAAGCGGGCGCGATATCAAAAGGCCGGCGTGCCGGAATGCTGGATCGTTGATCCGTTTGCACACAAGGTTGAGCAACTTGTGCTGCGCGATGGTGACTATGTCATGCTTCCCGCGACGGACGTGCTGCAGTTGACGATTCTGGAAGGCGTCTCAGTGCCTTTGGACGAAGTTTGGCAGGAAGACCGTCAATGAATCGACCGTAGAAATCTCGGCCGTGATCAAGTAAAGAGAAAGGAGCCGTCATTTCAAGTGCAGTGTCGAGTGAACAAAATGCCTTAAGCTTCGGCTGGAATGGCGTCAACGCCAAAAGCCCTCTTCGCTCAACCATCAACCGGACTCTGCGTCAGCACTCGCGAGTGCAAGGTCTGAATGATCACGCCGCTACTTCATTCACTGTAACTGAAGTCGAGCGGCTAAGATTCGTAAAAAGTCGTCCCAGTCCTCGGCGGTCAGAAACTTTGAGCGAGCAATAATGAAGTGTGGTGTGGGTGCGTTCCCAAAAAGAATTGCCGCCGAATCACAGATCCTGGCACCGGAGAATGATGACCACTGTGCGCAACAGGTAACAGACCCATTTCGCGACTCAATCTCAACTTTGTTCACGCGTCCGCTGGTCTGGGCGAACAGGCCAACTCCCGCAGCAAATTGTCGATTCAGGATTCTGTATCGTCGCCGGTTACGGAAAAGGACGAATACAGCCCCGCAGGTGAACAACACCAACAGGATTGCCGAACGCTTAAAAAGAGGTTCATTCTTCAGGTACACCGCAGCAACGCACACTACAGCCCACTGCACAGTGATGTATCCATAGGCAATTCGAAGCCCAATGTCAAATAGTCTGCGGTCTTTCCTGCAAAGTCGATGAACGGCCAACCACTCGCGAACAGACATGCAACCTGAAAAATAAATCTCCCGATCTGGTACGAGATCACGATCAGCGGAGCCGCCACCTGACGATGTGTGCATCGGCGCTGCATACGGATTTGCTTCAGAATGATCGGACTGCATGAAGTAGCCAACTGACATGGCGCGGGTTCCGCCCGCAACCGAATCTCTAATGCCGCATCCATGGCTTCGCCGCCGTGTCTGGTGCGAGCCGACGGAGCGGCTCGCCTACGTAGGTCCGCCGCTCCGTCGGCGGAATCCATCAGGGTCACTCAGCGAGATACCGGAGTCTACAAGGTGACGAAGGGCTTGTCACTTCGATTTTCCCGGCGGCTGCGAATCCGGCTCAGGTCGAAACTCGATCCATCGCGAATGTGCAGGCTGGATGCCGTCTCGTGGCAACGGTAGAATATCCGGGCCATGTGGGAACCAGGGTTCAAGCGGAAGCAGGCAAACCATGTCAACGGAAACAACTGAACGCAGGAAGCTTACCTACGAAGACTACGCGCAGATTCCAGAGGACGGTTGTCAGCATGAGATCATTGATGGAGTGCATTACGTGAATCCGGCACCGAATCTGTATCACCAGACAGTCTCACGGCGACTTCAGTTCATATTGTATACGCAGATTGAGCAGCAGAAACTGGGAGTCGTCTTCAACGCACCGTGTGACGTGCAGATTTCAACTCATGACGTTTTGCAGCCGGATCTGGTGGTTGTCCTGACCGAAAACCAACACATCCTGATGCCGGAAAAAATCCAGGGAACGCCGGATCTGGTGGTCGAGATTCTTTCGTTGTCCTCGGAAGCCCGAGACCGCAAGCTCAAGCGGGCGCGATATCAAAAGGCAGGCGTGCCGGAATACTGGATCGTTGATCCGTTCGCACACAAGGTTGAGCAACTTGTGCTGCGCGATGGCGCCTATGTGTTACTTCCCACGACTGACGTGCTGCAGTTGACGATTCTGGAAGACGTTTGTGTGCGATTAGACGAGGTTTGGTGATCGGCGGTCGGGCAGGAATGTCCAGCGTCCAGCAAACATCTCCGAATCGCACTTGCGGGGATTTGGGAATCTCGGAAAGATGCGTCGCAGTATGCGTCCTGGGGCATCGCAAAATGCCGGGGACGGCGTCACGCTTGAATCTCAGGGGCCAATTGGAGTGGCGAAGTGATGACTAAGGAAAGTTGCGGCAAATCGAGTTTTTTCCTGATGATCAGCCTCATATCGGCGGCGCTGGCGGTCAGTTCGGCGATGATCTTCAGTACCGGACTGTCGCACACCGCATGGGCGGATGAGAAAACGGGTGCCGCTGCGGCCGAGGAAATTTCACTGGTTGATCCCGCGGATCCAGATCGCACGACGCGCGTTGAATATACGTTGAAGATTGAGGGCACGCTGCTGACGCCGTCACAGAAGGGTATCTCCGAATGGAATCTGAACAGTTCCGGAAAATTTGCGTTTGATCAACGACGATTTGCTTCCGACGCGACGGGTCCATTGGCCCTGCGAGCTGTTCGACGCTTTGCAGCGGCGGAAACGGAATCGGTCGTTGGCAAGGACCACGCGACATCCGTGGCACTGCCACCGCAGGCCCGTTTGATCCATCTTTATGGTATCGAAAATCAAATGCTGCAACTGAGTCCCGATGTGCGGCTCACACGTCCGCAGGTGGATTTGTTGCAAATCCCGTGCGATCCGATCGTGGCAGCGGGATTGCTGCCAGCAAGGAATCTGAACGACCAGCACGAAAAATGGAACGCGGATTCATGGGTGGTCCCGATGCTGGTCGGCGTCGATGCGGCGGTGTCACAATCAGCGACCTGTCAGCTGAAGTCGCTCACGGCCAGGGAAGCGGTTGTGACTTTTGAAGCCACAACCGAAGGGGCAGTCACAGGTTCGGCAACAAAGGTGACACTCACAGGTGAGCTGACATTTGATCGCAATCATCAGTTCATTCGATCCTTCAACGCCGTGCAGACAGAAAAACGCGAGCCAGGACCGTTCAGTCCGGGACTCAACGTGAAAGCCACGATCGCGTGGACTCAAACCACTGCCGCAGCAGCCAGCGATCTCCCTGACACAATGCCGGAGCAAGTCCCCGATGAGCGAAAATTGCTGCTGACTCTCGCGACCCCTGGGCAAGTCTTGTTGTTGCATAATCGCAACTGGCACGTCTTTCATGAAACTGCCGAAATGGTGATGTTGCGGATGATGCATGAAGGATCGCTGGTGGCTCAATGCAATATCTCGCCCTCGCCCTCAGTTCCGGCCGGGGAATCCACATCTGAACAGGAATACCTTGATGAAGTGAAGGCCGCGCTGGCAGAACGCAAGGGAACAGTCAAGTCGTCAAAAATCCATAATGACATCAATGGCTGGCGAATTCATCATGTCCGGGCTCTTGGACAGGCCAACGAGAAGATTCTGATCTGGGACTATTTTCTCTGCACAGCAAAGTCAGGCCAACAGAGTTCGCTTATCTTTTCGTATACTCAAGAGGACGAAAAACTGGTCGCAGGGTCACCCGAGCAGATGGTCGGAACGCTGACAGTGCGGGCAAATCGTCCAAAAGTCGCCTTGCCACGTTGAGATTGGCGACCCGTAAATTGCCTGAAAAAAACCTCCCAAGGGCTGAGACGATCTTGCGACAAAGCCCACGACTGGTCTACGATTGGATTGTGTGTTGCATCGGGATCGTGAAGAATCACATTCCGGCCGAATGTTTTGTGTCTCCTTAATCATAAAGATCCTGCGGTCCGGGGTTTTTCTCGTCCCGACCCTTTGACTGTCGAAGGAAAGTTAGAATGGCAACGCTCAGAACCGTCAGTCGCTGCTCTTTGCTGCTGGCGTTCGTGATACTATTGGTTCCCAAATCCCTCACGGCGGCAGAGCCGATTGTCCTGACGGCCGAGGACGGAAAGACTGCGCAGATCGTGGCGTCGATGGTGTCCAATCGGCACATTAACCATCCGGAAATCAACGATGCACTGTCAGAAAAGCTGCTGCATCGCTACCTCGAAATCTGGGATCCGCAAAAACTGTATCTGCTGCAGTCGGATATCGACGAGTTTTCAGTCGAAAAGACGTCGCTGGACGACAAGATCCTCAAGGGCGATGTGCAGTTTGCTGTCGATGTCTTTGAACGCTTCCGATCCCGCATGGATATCCGCGCCGGGAAACTGGACGCACTGATCGATGTGGAACATGACTTCACAGTCGAAGAGGAACTGATTCGTGACGCCAAGGACATTCCCTGGGCGGCAAACGAAGAAGAACTGGATGAGCGTTGGCGCAAGCGGATCAAATTTGATCTGCTGATGCTCAAGATGGACGACACAGATCTGGTAGAAGCCCGCAAGCGACTCCACAAACGGTATCACACCAATCAGGTCTTTCTGGATCAGACCGAAGCACATGAAGTGCTGGAACTTTATCTGTCGTCGATGACGCACTGCCTTGATCCTCATTCGACATACATGTCTCCGCAGACGCTGGAAGATTTCCGAATTGAAATGGAACTCAAGCTCGACGGAATCGGCGCGCGACTGAAATACGATGATGGCTATACGATTGTCGAAGAAGTCATTGAAGGCGGAGCGGCAGCGACTGACGGTCGCCTGAAAAAGGGCGACAAGATCATTGGAGTTTCATTTGATGCGTCGGACACTTTTGTCGATGTGATTGAAATGAAACTCACCAAAGTCGTGGACATGATTCGCGGCAAGAAAGGCACGAAAGTCAAGCTGAAGGTTTTGGTACCGAAAGAAGAAAATGAAGAAGAAACGGCCGGCATCGAACGCCGGACGAAAATCTACGAACTGACTCGAACCGAAGTGAAAATCACCGAGGATGAAGTCAAAGGCAAGATTCTTGAAACGTCGGAATGGATCGATGGCCGCAAGGCCAAGGTCGGCATTCTCCGAATTCCGGCATTCTATAGGGATTTCCGTGGTGCGTCCCAGGGTGGTAACTTCAAGAGCACCGCGCGCGACGTCAAGGTTGTGCTTGACGAATTCAACAAGCAGGACGTTCAGGTTTTGATCGTCGATCTGAGGTGGAATGGAGGCGGTGCACTTCAGGAGGCGATTGAGGTTTCCGGCCTGTTCATTCCGAAGGGCTCAGTCGTTCAGGTCAAGGAACCGGACACCGGAGTCCAGGCATTTGATGACGAAGATCCGGACATGTACTGGCGACGACCGATGGTTGTTGTCTGCAATCGGTTTTCAGCGTCCGCGTCTGAGATTTTTGCCGGAGCCATCAAGGACTATCGTCGCGGCATCGTGATTGGCGACCGAACCACGCACGGCAAGGGTACGGTTCAGAACGTGGTCGATGTGGTAGATCGCCGGTCTTTGTTTACATCACAGGATCATGGTGCATTGAAGCTGACGATCAGCAAGTTTTATCGCGTCAACGGTGACAGTACCCAGACGAAGGGTGTCACTTCCGATGTCGTGCTTCCATCGCTGCTGAACGTACGTGAGATCGGTGAAGACTCTCTGGACAATGCACTGGAATTCGACCGCATCACGCGTGCCAGCTACTCACCATTTTCTGCTCAGGTCACGGACGCGATTGTGTCGCAGCTTCAGCAGACCAGTGAAACGCGTCTGTCCACAGACAAAGACTTCACGCAGATCAACCGACTGATTGCAAAGTACCTCGAACGCAAAAACGACAAGACGATCTCGCTGAATGAAAGTGTCCTGCGAGCCGAAGAAGAAGAATTGAAGCAGGAGCAAAAGGAAGAAGAAGAAGCAGTCAAGCAAGCCAATGGCGAAAAGAAGGACATCTTCCCCGAAGACTTCTACAACAAGGAACTGGTCAACATCAGCATCGACTACCTGGAACTTCTGCGAAGTCTCCAGACAGCCAAGGTCGGAAAATAGAGGACGTAGTGCGACGTCAATGCTCGATTTTTTGGCAATGCCGGAACTGCGCTTCGCTTGGTCCGGCCTACAGACTCAGCCCAGATTCTTAGTCCTGACAGAGCACAAGTGTTCAATTCGAGACTTGAGTCAAACAGGGAGTGCGGATTGTCGACCGCGGCAACAGGCTCCGTTGATCGAGAGATTTAACGTTCAGGCCCACATGGCGCAGTTGCACCGTGTGGGCTTTTTTGCGTGAGACGAGAGGCCGATGAAGTCGATTGAATCCGAACCGCGAGTCGGTGTCATCGGACTGGGATTGATGGGCACGGCCATCGTCGATCGGTTGCTTGAATATCAATTCGTCCCGTACGTCTGGAATCGCACGCGGGAAAAGGCGGAGCAGCTTTTGGATCGCGGGGCTGTGTGGAGTGACAATCCCCTGGCAGATTGTGACCGCGTGATTGTGAGTCTGTATTCCAGTGAAGTCGTGGAATCGGTACTGCAGCGAATGAAGAGCAGTCTGCGACACGGGCAGATTGTGATTGATACGACAACCGGCGACCCGGAACAGGGTGTCCTCTGGGAACAAAGGCTGGCGGAAGTCGGAGCGAGTTATCTGGATGCACCGATTTCTGGTTCCAGCGAGCAGACGCAGCGAGGTGAAGCCACAGTGATCGTCAGCGGCCAGCAACAGGCGTTTGATGCTTGCCATGATCTTTGGCCTGTGCTCGGCAAAAACGTGTTTTATGTCGGGGCCTGCGGCAACGCGGCCAAAATGAAGCTGGTCAGTAACCTTGTCCTCGGTCTGAATCGAGCGGCACTCGCAGAAGGCCTTGTGTTTGCCGAAGCCATTGGGATTGATCCCGGATCCGCGCTGGAAGTTCTTCGCGGGAGTGCTGCCTATTCGCGGCAGATGGACACCAAAGGACGGAAGATGATCGATGGCGACTTTACGACTCAGGCCAGGCTTTCGCAGCACCTGAAGGATGTCCGTCTGATGCTGCACGCCGCCTCCGCCGTGGGGCTCAGCCTTCCGCTGGCCGACACCCATCGCCGACTATTGGAACGAGCTGAAGCATTGGGCCTCGGTGATCTCGACAACAGCGCTGTCATTGAGGCAATTCGGAAGCCGATACGAAGCGCATGAAAAAGCCACAGATGAACGCAGATAAACACAGATCCCACTTTGAGCGGTGGCCACCCCGGTCGTTTCATCTGCGTTCATCTGTGTCTGTCGGTGGCCAATAATGACGCCGCGTGTTGAACATCGCATTGTGGTACTCGGTCGACGACCTCCTGCCGCACGCCAGGTTGGAATTCTGGCAAAACTGTAAGTACGTGGCTTGAGTTGCTGATCACGTGCGGCACAATGGCGGTATGGCGACAACGTCAGAAAATCTCAGGCAGCGCGTGCAGATCGTTCCAGCAGGCAAAAACGCTGATGCGGTCGCGGTGCGTGTTCCCGTGCGCCGAGTGCTTGGCAGCAGCGGAACCAGTATCATCGTTCATCTCGTGGCACTGCTTGTTTTGAGTCTGATCATGTTGGCTCAGCAGGACACATCCGTTCCACTGTCAACAGAAGTCCACTTTAGTGAGCTGCCGGGCGAAGGTGAAGATGTGTTCGATTTGTCCGATCCGGAACTGTTTGAGACAGAAACGACTCCACTGAATCTGCCGGAAACCACATCCCTGATCATGCCGGATTCCGGTGCGGCGGCGGAAACAAAAATTGATCTGACGGCGTTTGCATCGAGCGATGCCAGCCAGTCTGGTTCAGGAATTCCGAACGCTGTTTCTGCAATTGCTTCCGGAATCCAGGGACGCGTTGCGAAAGCGGGAGGTCGCACCGGAGAAGTGCAGTTTTCACTCTCATGGCACAGTTTGAACGATGTCGATCTGCATGTCATTGTTCCATCGGGAGAACACATCTCGTATTCTCATCGCACGTCCGTTTGCAGGGGGAATCTGGACGTTGACATGAATGCATCGACGACAAACGACGCCGATCAGACGTTTTCTGAGGAGCCTGTGGAAAACGTTCGCTGGCTGGACCGAACGGCTCCGTCGGGCCGGTTTACCGTCATTGTGAATCAGTACGAATGGCGCCGCGGGCGCACCGAGGATCCCTTCCAGTTGCTGGTCAAACTGGGTGATGTGACGCAACTCGTTGAAGGGAATGTCACTGCTCGGAAGAATGTGTCCGTTCATCGGTTTCAGTACATCAAATCATCGCTTTCAAAAGTGCGAAGAGAAAAACTGGCCGCAGAACTCACCGCACTTCAGGAGCGCGAGGAAGTGCAGGCCACCGAGCTTTTTGAACGAGCCCGCAACGTACCGACTGGTCGTGAACGCGATCGCATGATGATGTCAATCATCACGAAATTTCCGCATACCGACGCCTCCATTCGCGCCATGCAGGAACTGAACGCGATTGAGAAGAACTGAGGACTTCTGGCGGGTTGTCGTTTTATTCGTGGGATAAGCTTCCAGCTTGTCGATGCTGTCTGGAAAACGCAGAGTTCTCTTCAATCGATGTCGGTTGCCGGCAAGCGTCTCCATTGAATCAGATGCTTTCGCATACGGCAGCGACCCTGTGACAGAAATGCTGCGGCAGAAAGATGAAGAAATCCACTCGGCCGTGTTCATCGGACAAATGTTTGCACCTGCCGCCGTCGGAATGGCTCAGCGACACATGATTGATGGAGCGGTGAACCTGCACTCCGATACCCTGCTGCACATTGCCTGCCAGTCCGGAAACCAGTTTGCCGTCTGGCTGCTCATCGAAGCAGGCGCCAGTACGACAGTTCGGAATCGTTTCGAAGAAACTCCGCTGGACGTTGCCATTGACACTGACGCATACAGTGAGACAAACATCACGACGATGATGAAACAGCGTCTCGTTCCGCCTCCATTGATGGCAGATCCACCGGCCCATCAAGGCCAGGAGTCTGTCTGATGACCGCTGTTCTTGTGAGCGGCAAGGCGCTAGCCGCCGGTTTTTGCAGGCGAATTACCCGCGGCTAGCGGTCTGTTGATTTTAAGGTGGGATAAGCTTCCAGCTTGTCAGGTTTCTCAAAAAGCACTGAGTTTTCATACAGCGAAGGCAAGCTGGAAGCTTACCCCACGTCGAATTCAGATTAAATCAACACCAGCTAACGCCTTGCGGCTCATGGTTTTGGTGTATCGGGATAGACTCCTGGAGTGCATGGGAGCAGTTCGCGCGGATTTATCGTCCGGTCGTCTACATTGCCGGAACTCACTCCGTTCGGTCCGGCCTACCGGAATCCGCAACTGCACCCGCCGCTGGACTCGGTGCATTTTCGCTCGTCACACTGCCGGATGATTGATATACTCAGGGCGGGGATTGATCTGCCTGTGCCGCCCAGCGGAGACTGTTCTGCATCTTCACGGGGGGCTCGTGTTTTGTCAGACCTAAAGATTTGGGTTGGATGGCCGGGGCTGGACTGAGCGAAGCGAAGGAAGCCCCGGGGTTTCGAGCTGACGCTCTCCAACCCCGGCCACCCCCAAAACTAAACCTTGACAAAGCACCAGGTGGCGGAAGAAGTACAGACCGGGAGTTTGACCGCATGAATCACGTCGTTGTGGCGTTGAATTGGCTCTTCGGCCGGTTCGCTTTTTCCGTCGCGTTTCTTGCGGCATGCCACGTTGCCTTGGCCTCGCCGGAGGAAGCACCGGATTTCGAGACGCAAATCGTTCCGATCCTGAAGACATACTGCTACGAATGTCACGGTGGCGGCGAGAAGGAAGGTGATCTGACGCTGGATCAGTTTTCCACGGCAGACCAGGCTCTCGCACGATCAGATGTGTGGTGGAATGTTCTGAAGAATGTTCGATCGCAGTTGATGCCTCCGGCGGGACATGATCGCCCATCGCCAACCGAAGCGGCCACGCTGGCGAACTGGATCAAGTTTCGTGCGTTTCAGATTGATCCCGAGAATGTCGATCCAGGTCAGATGGCCGTCCGACGGCTCAATCGCACTGAATACGGAAATACGGTCTCGGATCTGATGGGCATTCGCTTCGACGCCACCATCCTGTTCCCACCGGATGATTCCGGTTTCGGCTTCGACAACGTCGGTGATGCGCTCAGCTTTTCCCCGTTACTCATGGAGAAGTATTTGCACGCAGCGCAGTCCATCGTGGACCGAGCGATCCCGAAAGCGACATGGGTCATGCCTGCTCAGGAGTTTACCGGACGCGACTTCCGCGACAGTGCTGCGAACGTCTCAGGCGATGGCTTGTCATCCACAAAGCCAGCGCATTTGAAACGCACGATTGCGATCAAAACGGCTGGAACGTACAAGGTCGACGTCGCCGTAAAGCTGCATGGTTCGTTCGAGTTTGATTCCTCACGGTACACCGTGGTGTTTCGCATCGACGGGCAGGATCGCAGCACAAACGAATACGGCTGGGATGAAAGCAAGTTGCTGCGGTATGAGTTCTCAGAAGACTGGACCGCAGGCGACCATGAATTGTCATTCGAGCTCACGCCGATCCCGATTGAGAAACCTGCAGAACCAAAGGCGTCGGAGGAATCCACCTACGCGCGCTTCGAAGTCAATTCTGTCCGCATCGAAGGCCCGGAAGGGACCATGGAATTCGTACATCCGCCGAATTACTCGCGGTTCTTCCCCCGTGACACGCCACCTGAGGATGCGGCTGAACGGCGTGCCTGCGCAGAAGAAATTCTCCGCAAGTTTGCCACGCGTGCGTTTCGCAGCCAGGTGAATCAAGCAACCGTCGATCGATTGATCACGATCGCTGAATTGGCTTCGCAACAACCGGATGCAACGTTTGAATCGGGGATTGGCCAGGCGATGACCGCCGTCCTCGCGTCGCCGCGATTCCTGTTTCGCCTGGAATCCTCCGGTGAGGCCGATGCCAGCAAACCGTTCTCGAATGTTGATGAACTGGATCTGGCATCGCGGCTTTCGTACTTTCTGTGGTCCACAATGCCCGATGAGGAACTGTTTGAGCTGGCTCAGCAGGGACAACTCCGGAACCAGCTTTCATTGCAAGTTTCGCGCATGATGCGCGATCGGCGCGCGAACGAGTTTCTGCGAAATTTTGTCGGGCAATGGCTGAGGACGCGCGATGTGACTCAGGCGACTGTCGATCCCATTGCTGTGCTGGGACATCAGAAAGAATATGAAGCCCTGATGGCTCAGTTCCGCGGCCGACGTGGCAGATCGTTCGGTCAGGAATTGAGCCCCGAAGAACAGAAATCCCGCGACCGCTTTCGCGAACTGCGAAGCATCACGGATAACTTCGATGACGAACTCAAACGTGCGATGCAGCGGGAAACCGAATTGTGCGTCGAACATATCGCACACGAAAACCTGAGCTTGCTGGATCTGCTCGACAGCAACTACACATTCGTCAATGAGAAACTGGCAAAGCATTACGGGCTTCCGGATGTCCAGGGCGGCGACATGCGACGAGTCGAACTGCCGCCGGACAGCGTTCGCGGCGGCGTGCTTTGTCATGCGTCCATGTTGCTGATCACGTCGAACCCGACGCGCACTTCTCCTGTCAAACGCGGTCTGTTTATTCTGGACAATATCCTAGGAACGCCAGCCCCCCCTGCCCCGCCGGGAGTTCCTGCTCTCGAAGCGGCGGCGGAGAAATTCGGAGATCGCGAACCCACTTTGCGAGAATTATTGGCCGTTCATCGCGAATCGGCATTGTGCGCTTCATGCCATGCGAGGATGGATCCGCTGGGTCTGGCATTGGAGAACTTTAATGCCCTCGGAAGCTGGCGAGCGGAGGAAAAGGGTACAGCGATTGACGCATCTGGTACACTGATCACCGGTGAATCGTTTCAGGATGTGCGTGAACTGAAGCGTATTCTCCGCGAACACCACGCCGCTGATTTTTATCGCTGTGTCACTCAGAAGATGCTGACGTTTGCCATCGGTCGAGGACTCGAACGCACGGACGAGCACACTGTCGATCTGATTGTCGAGCGTTTGCAGAATAGTGGTGGCAAATTCAACGACCTAATCGAAGGTGTCATCGCGTCGGCACCTTTCCAGAAGATTCGCAATCCTGCACAGACCAGAAAATAGTGTATACGTTTTTATGTAGGCCGGACCAAGCGCAGCGCCGTTCCGGCAAATCGCTCAAGTGCCGGAACGGCGCTCCGCTTGGTCCGGCCTACATTTCTGCATCGCTCCATGTACGAAAGATCAACCATGAAACATCAATCTTCAAACCGTCGCGGTTTTCTGCGCGGTATGGGTGTATCGATCGCGTTACCGGCACTGATGTCGCTGCAACCGCGTTCGCTGTTCGGCGTACATGCCAGCGAGGCACCGGGCATGGCGACGACCAGCACGGGTGCTCCGTTGCGGATGGCGTTTATGTCCATTCCCAACGGTGTGCAGCAGGACCACTGGTTTCCAACGGCCGACTTTGAACTCAACGAATCAATGGCTCCCCTGACATCACTGAAAGAACATTTTCAGGTGATCGGTGGCCTTGATCATGAAAACGCGACTGCAGGCCGCGACGGTGCCGGTGACCATGCTCGAGCCAGCGCTACGTTCCTGACAGGTGCCCGGGCTCGCAAGACAGCTGGCAACGATATTCACGTGGGAATCTCGATCGATCAGGTGGCGGCCCAGGGGGCGGGAAACCTGACTCGCTTTCCGTCACTGGAACTTTCGTCCGATCTGATCCGCAACTCGGGCAGTTGTGATTCCGGCTACGCGTGTGCGTATCAGTACAATCTGGCATGGAGTTCTGCATCGACCCCCGTGACACCGGAAGCCAATCCGCGACTGGTTTTTGAACGACTCTTTGGTGCAGGCGAAGGATCCGAACGCCGCAAAAACTTCGCGTTGCGTCAGCAGTCAGAGCGCAGTGTTCTGGACTTCGTGCTGGAAGAAGCCTCCGACGTGCAGCGTTCTCTGGCCGTCAGCGATCGGCAGAAGTTTGACGAATATCTGACCGTCGTGCGGGAACTGGAACTGCGTCTGAAGGCAGCGGAATCGCATCAGGAGATCCCTGAAGTGGAACGGTCTACTCCGGTCGGCATCCCCGGTGACTTCAGTCAGTACATGGACTTGATGTTCGACATGCTGCTCCTTGCTTTCCAGACTGATACGACGCGCATCGCCACTCTGTTGCTGGCGTACGACGGAAGTAACCGGACGTTTCCACAGCTCGGCATTCGCGAAGGACATCACTATTTGACGCACAATCAGCGCGAGGCCGAGCTGGCGAAAAAGGTCGCCGCGATCGATCAGTTCTATCTCAGTCGCTTCGCCAGATTTCTCGAACGCATGGCAACCACCGATGACGTCGATGGTCATTCGCTGCTGCACAATTCCATGATTGTGTACGGCGGCGCGATCGCAGACGGAAATCGGCACACTCACGACAACCTGCCGGTGATCCTTGCGGGACATGCAGGCGGAGCCATTCAGACAGGCCGCTACCTGAAAGTCGATCCGCAGCCGATGTCCAATTTGTATGTCAGCATGTTGAATCACTTCGGCGTCAAGACCGACCAGTTCGGCGATTCAACGCGGCGTTTGACTGAGATCTGAAGCAACGAAGCGGGCTGATTCTAAGTGGGATAAGCTTCCAGCTTGTCAGGTTTGTTGCGGGCAAGCTGGAAGCTTACCCCACGTAGAAATGCGGACTCAAGCGCCACACAGCTTACAGATTCCTGAAATTCTGCGACGATCCGAATCGTTCGCGCACTGTCGCTGCTCTTTCGCTGATGACCTGCACGGCAATCCGCGTCTCCCGAAACAGCAGGATCGACCCGTACACGAGTGCGGCGACAGCAACCAGACCAGCAGCGACACCGGCGAGTTCCAGCGGAAGGACGATCGCCGCCAGTTGAATCGACGCCGTCACGGCTCCCAGCAGCGACACGAAGGCCGCAAGCGCAAACGCACCCAGCGCCACATAAAAACTGCGCAGTGATCGCAGCAGAAGCAACGTCCGGTCTTCGGCAGCCCTCAGTTCCTTGAGCCGACGTTGTGCTTCGGGGCAACTCAGATCCGTCGTGCCTTCCAGCTGCTTCGACAATTCCCGCGCCCGATCCGCCCCGCGAGCGAGGCGATTGCTCGTGCTCATGATCAGCACGGAAGAAGCATTGGTCAGGATGGCAGGAGCCACAATCAGCGAAAGGACAGCAAACGGATTCGGGTCCATAGGAACTCAGCACACCTTACGACGGGAAGAAACTCGTGAGCAGGTCATTGTAAACCGACTCCATGCATGGCAGAAATGCCAGCAAGTCCGCTTCTGTATAAAAATGGCGACGCAGGCGGTTGCCGCAGGATGTTCGTCGGAATATGCTTCCACGTTGCGATTCTGCGGACTCGCCAATCTTCGAATTTACTGAACAGGAAAGGAATCCGTAATGTCCAGGCGTGATAAAACTCAGAAGAGGCACCAGAAGGAACTCAAACGACAGCAAAAAAACAAAGCGGCTTCGGCCAGGAATTCTGATTCGTTTCAGCCTTCGCTGAGACTTGAACAACTGATCGACAAGGCAAACTATCTCATCCGGGAGCGGCACTATGAAGAAGCCGAACAAATCCTGCAGGGCGAGGATCGGCGAAAACGTAATCGCCCGGAGATTCTGGACTCACTGATCTACCTCTACCAGACAACGCAGGATCATGTGAACATGGCACGGACGGCGGAGCGGCTCGTCCGTACGCAGCCGCGTAACCCGGAGGCATGGATCATGATGGCTCAGGGATACCTTTTCTCCATGCGAGTTCCGATGGCGCTCAATGCGTATCGTCATTTTCTCGAACGTTGGCCCGAACACAAGAACGCATCGAGAGCTCAGGCTGCGATCGAACTTGCGGAAATCGCCGTTCAGCAGACTCTGAAAGAATTCAACATGGAGGATTCTGAATTCGAACTGCTGGTGCTGCACGACGAAATCCTGTTCGAAATTTCATGTGGCGAATTCGACGACGCGGTCGCAAAAGCTCGTGAGCTGCTGAAAGTCAAGCCGCAACTGGTGTCCGCAAGAAACAATCTGGTATTGGCGTTGTTTCAGATTGGCGAAATTGATGAAGCGGTTCGCGTATGCCGGGAGACCTGTCAACTGTTTCCTCTCAATCAATTCGCCGAAGCCAACCTGGGACGGCTGTTGTTTCTGACAGGCAGCGTCAATGAAGCTGCTCAGATCGCCGACTGCATTGTCCAGGATCCCGCGAGTCAACAGGATGCGGTTGCCATGCAGTCTGAATTTCTGAGCCTGCTTGGACGAGATGCTGACGTTCTTAAAGTAGTCGAGCACGCGGCAACGATTCCTGACAAGGATCCGCGCTGCATCGCTGCCTTGAATCACTGCAAGGCCGTCGCCCTGATGCGAATGGGATACGACAAAGAAGCTCGCAGTTGTTGGAAAACAGCATTAAGCCACGATCCCTCGTATCATCCTGCGCGCAGAAATCTCGCGGAACTGGATATGGAGGACTGCCATGCACCATGGATCGACACGCTGAATAAGTGGATCCCTGGATGCGTGCTGGAACAACTGCTTCAGTCGATCGACAGTAACAACGGAAAAACTCTCACACGGGCGTTAGAGAAATTTCCGCATATTCGAGCGATGATTTCGGCGTTGCTGGATCGCGGCGACAACGCGGGCCGGGAATTTGCCGTACTTTTGGCCAGCCAGGACGGGTCACCCGACATGCTGAATGCGTTGCAGACATTTGCGTTCGGCCAGCGCGGTCCGGATCAACTCAGATACAAAGTGCTCAGCACGCTCCATGAGAAAAAACACATCGGGCGCGGGCCGCACCGAATGTGGGTCAAAGGCACGTGGCACGATATTACACTGTTTTCTGCAACGATCCACCGAAATACCCAGGTCATCAACAACGCTGCGTTCGTAGATTTGATGAACAAAGGTTACATCGCGATGCAGCATGGTGATTTTGAATCTGCAGTGCCAGTCTTCCGCAAATGCGTGGAGCTTGAGCCGAATAGTCCGTCAGCGATGCACAATCTGGCTGGAGCAATGCTGGCGGGTCGCGATGGCGATTCGTGGAACCAGGCGGAGAAAATGGTGCGTGAAATTCACGAGAGATTTCCGGACTATTTCTTCGGAAGGACGTCACTGGCGCAGATCGAAATTCGTGCAGGGAATCTGGCACGTGCCAAAGACCTCCTGACGCCGCTGCATGACCTTGACAGCATGCATGTTTCTGAGGCAATGGGATACTTCACAGTCAGTCTTGAGTTAGCGCTCGCACACAAACAGATTGAAGGTGCGGAAGCCTCACTGCGAATGATGAAGTCAATCGAACCCGACGATTCCAGGATCGAACTCTACGAACACAGAATTTCGCAAGTACGATCAAGTCAGTTTCCCATGTTTCGCGACCTGCTGAAAAGAGTTCAGGGCACGAAATAGCCGGACATTATTGGTTTACGGGTCATCCACAGACCAACGTTTCATCGCATCCCGTGCGTTCGTTGGTCGGCAGACTTTCACGGCGTTTCTGCTGCTGTCGTTGCCACTGGTACGCGGAACTTCCTGATGATCCCCGTAATCACACCAAGCACCTGTGGCGGCGATGCGGCAGGTATGCTGGAAATTGCTGGCACGAGATGATTTGTTCCTTCCTGCACTGTGCAGAGAATCACGGCATATCGATCGTCCATTGCGGCGACCAGGCAACCGGGTTGCGGTGGAGATTCGCGATTCACGACGATGAAATCCCCGCTGGCGATGTTGAGCGGCAGAAAGCCGTTACCCTCCACTCGCAGACAGGCAATCTCAGGACCTTCAAAGACCGTGCCGAAAGAAACAGATTCGTCCGAAGCCACCGACGGTTGAATCGGCCCGCTGGTCGCCGCAGTACCGATCAAAGTGACCGATAGACGATTCTGCGGAGCATCGGACAGCTGGATCGCTCGGGACATATTCTGCTCCCGGCTGATCAGCCCTTTGCGTTCCAGCGCTTTCAAGTGACACATGACACCGTTGGGAGAACGAATGTTAAAATGATGTCCGATTTCCCGAACGGTTGGGCCGTAGCCGCGATTGATAATCTTGTCCCGCAGAAACTCGTAGATTTCACGCTGGCGTTTCGTCAGCGCGATTCGTTTCGTAGGACTTTGCATGCGAGTTTTTCCCTGAGTCACAGAGGTGGATCCGTTTGACCGGATGCTGTCTGGATAATCTTCTGACGTGGAATCTATTAACGCTTTGATCATGATCAATTCTCTCCTCTGCCCGTATTCCACAAACCTCTCCTCCCTGCGACGCAACCTTCCTGTTCGTCACACAATGAGAAGGAACATTTCAGCCCGAAGCGTCAGCGAGACTAAGCCATCGGCTGCGGAGGCTTCGGGATTCGGCGGAATTCACAAAGATGAGATGCAAACCGAATGCCAGTGGAGTAAACGGAAATACAGTGTGGTGGAAAGTTCACGAAGTGACATGAATCCCCATCACACTTCATGAAAAACTTACAAAAATGATGCGTTTCTATTCAAAATCGAGAGACTGCCGTGCGGTTTTTCTCATCACAGGTGCCAAAAGTTCGCCCATGCGACACTCCATGTTAGGGGTGACAGTTGTACTGTACGCAATCGCGTCCGAAATTCACATGAAATCCTGGCGATTCCCCCGTAACTGTTCAAAAGTAGACGCAATTTCCACGGCACTCGCCCCCATCGATCAGCTTGAGCAGAAGCGGTGAAAGTTGACCAACGATTCGGAGATTTATACTCTGCGCGGGTTTGATTGAGATGTTTTGTTGTAGCCGGATTCGTCAGAATTCGGCCATGAATAATGCACACCTCCGAATTCTTGCGAATCCGGCTACACTCCACTTGTGCCCGCGCGGAGTATAAGCCGCCAGACTCACACGGTGCAGATACTTCTCATCCGGAACGTCACGCCGCTGGCGATCCAGAATGTCGAAGCAATACCCAGCAGGATTACGAAATCAGCCTGTGGAAACGCGCCTGTCTGAATGATAATCGCCGGACGGTAGTACTCCATGACCGACAGCCAGGAGGCGCTCTTCGCCCAGTCCTGAAACTGTGCCAGAAAATTCAACAGGAATGACGCGAGCATAATCGCAAAGATCACACCAATCGCACGACCACGGCGATCACTCAATGCCGACAGAAAGAACGCAAAGCTCCCCACGGCCAGATAGACGGCCGCGAGATTGGCCATCACCATCATCGTGTGGGAGACTGACAACCGCATTTCAGGCTGTACTGTCAACGATGCCGTCAGATGGCCGGCATAACCAAATGACAGAATGCAAACCCCGGAAGCCAGCCAGCCAATCGTCTCTGCCGAAAACACTTTCCAGCGCGACACCGGCAAACACAGCAGAAAATCGGCCGTGCCTCGATCAATTTCTCCTGCAGGCATGCGAGAACAATACATCACTTCATGCGCCCAGATGAGTGTCAAGACCGTCGGATGGACCCACAGAAAAGCCTGTGAAAGCTGCGACGACATCTGGTCGCCCGGATCAACTCCCAGCAACGCTGTAATCAGCGGTTTGACCATCGGCATTTTGTCAAACATCGTGTGAATGTTGCCCAGGATCTTTGGCAGCAGCGCGGTGAGCAGTCCCATGATCGCGCAGAGTCCAAGACTGAACCACAGCACCGGCCAGCGAACTTCCATCCAGATTTTGCTCAACAAGCCTGTCATACAGTTGAATCTCTAATGTCCAAATCCCAATGTCCAATGAATCTTGGCGCGGGCTTCGCCCGCAACCCATCGTCGAAATCGGGACACAAGAACAGAGTTGTCATTCGCGCAGGAACAACATGCGGCAGAAAAATTGATGGCAGAAAAATGAATTGCAGAAAAACAATACTCTCAACGTTTGCTGAGCAGTGTGTTGATTTGCCAAAGACTGACGTCATACGGGCGTCTCCTGACCGGGGCACTTGCGGTTCATTGGTGATTCGACATTGGTCATTGATCATTCCTGATAGTACCGTCGAAACAACACTTCCAGCGCCGGTGAACCGATCACAACATCGGCAAAGTGCTGACCAGCTGCCCACTGCATGAATGGTGTCGATGTGCCCAGCAGTTCCAGAACACAGGTTCGGTCGCGATGCGATGGTGGCACCATCAGAGCAATCGACGATGAATACTCCTCCGGCGACGAACTCGGTTTGTATTTCACATCCACGCCGCTCGGCCACTGAATATCCGACGCCCGTTGCTGTTCCTGCAACGTGACCACGATTTGTCGCGGTGCCTGAGCCTTCAAGGCGATCAGTTTGGAATCTTCCACGATCTGTCCGTCGCGCACGATGGCAATGCGATCGCAAAGCATTTCCACTTCGCTCAGCGTATGACTGGAGAACATCACCGTGCGCCCGTCACTCGCCAGTTCCCGCAGACACAGCATCAGCGTGTCCTGCATGAGCGGATCGAGTCCGGAGGTGGGTTCATCCAGAATCACAAGTCGAGGCGAATGAGCGAGCGCCAGCACAAGAGCCACTTTCTGGCGATTTCCTCGTGACATTTTTCGCACAACAAGGTCCGGTTCCAGACGAAATCGCTCCGCCAGTTTGAGCCCATAGGGCAGCAGATCGCGGCCATGAATCTTCGAAATCATGTTGAGTCCGCGACGGGTGGTCAGCCAGGAATACAGTCGCACATCTCCAGCCACATAACCGACTTCCTGACGAATGGTGGAGCCGTCGCTCCAGCAATCCTTCCCAAAGATTCTTGCCGTCCCCGAACTGGCTCGCAGCAACCCCATCAGGACGCGGATCGTCGTCGATTTTCCAGCCCCGTTCGGGCCGAGGAATCCAAAGATCTCACCGGCGTTGATCGTCAGGTTGACGTCGCTGATCCCGCGCCGCGAACCGTAGGTGCGACTGAGGTCTTTTACGACGATTACAGACATGTGTGCCTTTCAGTCGATTCTTCCCGTTGAGCCGTGGTTTGGATTCTTCCGAATATGACGGCTGGCGTCTACCGTGAGTTTGCAGGCGGGAGCACGAACCAACACAGAGGCGACGAATTCCCGTTGCAGGGAAGTGATCCAGTCCTGCGAATTGGATAAGAAGACCGAGCAGGGGCAATTTTGATGCAGTCGCGAACCCCGACTCGCCGAAAGCTGTCTCATTCAGCGCGGGGAACTTGAATGCCCGCAGTTCGAAAGCTACGATTCGCCGTGTGCATGGTGGCTATAGCTCAGTTGGTTAGAGCGCCAGATTGTGGTTCTGGAGGCCGCCGGTTCAAGCCCGGTTAGCCACCCCTCACAAGCCTCATTCGTATTTACTGCGAATGAGGCTTTTTTATTGGAATTTAACGACTTTTGCGGTTCGCCAGACGCATGAATCTCGTCGTGGCACAGACTGCCCAAAGTGACAGGAAATGACTCGAAATGACCCTGTTTGCCGGAAGTTGGTGCAACATCTGGTGCAACAAACTTCAGGGCAGACTTTGACGCCGGAACGGAATCCCTGCTGTCGGTCCCCGTTGCTCGCATTTCCTGGCGATCAGTTTTGGGACCAGGATTGAGGTCGAGCATCGGCAATGTGTCCAATGCCCCGTGAACGTCGAGCAACTTCGGATCTGTGTAGACGTTCATCGTCATGTCGATCTTGCTGTGTCGCATCGCAGCCTGCGCTGTGCGAGGCGAAACACCGCCTTTGCTCAGCAGTGTTCCGACGGAATGCCGAAGAGCGTGAACATCAATTGTTCGTCCCCGTTCATCTCGCTTGGGGATGCCGGC
>JANOUN010001489.1:0-1595 GCA_031416875.1 Planctomycetota bacterium
CGCGCTTTTCAGCCTGACGATCAGGCTTTGTCGGGTTTCAAGAGGAGACATGGACGATTCCTTTGGCTGTTGAGTACCTTGTGTTCCTGGTTTCTCACGCCTGTTCGGAAAAGTTTTCGAGATTTGTAGGATGGACATTCATGTCTGTCGCTTAGCCATGAATTGTCATAGAAACAATGATTGTTGTGTCACGGGAATGCATTGCCATTGGGCAAGCTGTTTGGTGAAGTCTCGGACAAGAATGTCCAAGGTACGGAAATCACAGTGATGCCCCCGTCAACAATTCCGTGGCTAAGAGGCATACCCCTTGATCAGCATGTGACGGTCGCCCGACAATGTCACGTCCAGATTCAGTTAGGCGGCCTTCAACTGCTCGCGGATTTCCTCCAGCGTAAACGCGGCGAGCAGCGAATTGTAAAAGTCGATCTTCAGAACTTCCGCTTCGTCAGCAGCGACTGCTTCAACAATTCCTTGTGCGGCCTGAGGGGAATTCGGACGACGCAGATCCATCACGCAGATGAAGCTGCCCGGCTTGATGAGTCGCCGAATTTCGTGCCACAGCGACATCGGGTCCGGCAGGTGATGCAGGAAGTCTTTGGACAGCACGGCATCGAATTGGCCGACTGGCAACGGCAACCCAGGCACATAGCCCTGCATGGCGCTGATTGTCATCGACAGACCGCATTCTTCGATCGCCGTCTGCGCCAGTTGAATCATGGCCGGTGAACCATCGACGGCCGTGATCTTCAGCGATGGACAGGCGCGTGCCAAGCGGATCATTACATCCCCCGGCCCGCAGCCCAGGTCCAGAACTTTTGTCGCATTCGCCGGGATCATTTTCCGAACGATCTCGACAAACGCCTGATTGGATATACTAAAATCTGCCGACGCATAGGCTTGGCATTGTGCGTCATCGGTCATGAGTTCCGGTTCTGGTATGCGCTGCATGTGGATTCTTTTCGGGAGAAATGCATCAGGTTTCGAAACAAACAGGCAAGCGACGGCGGACGTTCATGGCATGCGGTATCAGGCGGACAGTGATCCGATGCTGCTCGTCTTCGGGACGGATAAAGGGCTCTCCGTCGAGGTGTACGACCGCCGGGCCGCGATTGTTCTATTTGAGATTTCGAATTTGAGATTTGAGATTTGAGATGCGGGGCGTTGCCCACGCGGTTAAACAAATGTGCCATCCTCAGCCGAGGCGACATAAGTTATCGTGCATTCCAGAGTGCCGCCAGCCATGACCATGAACACGCTGTCGTCGGCATTGCGATTCGACCATAATCACCAGCGACGACTGACGACCTTGCAGCCTATTCTCCACCCGAACCGCATCGAGAGCCAGTTATGGATCACCCCAATTTTCTCTCCGAGCATTCTGAACTCACTCGTCGGTTCTTTCTACAGGCCGGCGCGTTGGGACTTGCGGCATCGCAGTTCGTGGTAAATGCCGTGGCGGACGAGTCGGCTCAGGCCGCGCCGAAGAAACACGTTAAGCCGGACAAAGGTGGCGTCCGGCCTGATCCTTATTTTACTCCGACTGAAGATTTTCGTGACGTTTCGCGTGGTAAGCCGCTGCCGCATTCGTTGCCCGA
>JANOUN010001490.1:0-2412 GCA_031416875.1 Planctomycetota bacterium
GAATGCGACGATATGGCTTCCTTCGCCGCCGACAAGACACAAGAGATTGTCGCCGTCGATCAGGGGATGAGCCGCATAACCCCAGAGAGCTGCTTTTGTGCCGTATTCCAGCTTCAGATCGTGCGACCAGATCACTTTGCCATCGGCGCTGTTCAGGCAGACCAGATTGCCTTCGGCACCCAGCGCGTAAACGCGATTGCTCTCGACGTTCGGCGTGCAGCGCGGGCCTGCCGGGTACGAGATCGCATACTTGACGGGATACTCGTGGGTCCACAGGACCTTACCCGTGGCTTCATCCAGACACTGGATGCGTTCCTGTCCGGTAAATTCCCTGCGATCGAAGTTATCGACTTTCACGTCGTCGGTTGTCACATAGTCGGTGATAAAGACTTTGCCGCCGGCAACTGCCGGACCTGCATAACCTCCAGCGATCGGGGTGCGCCACAGCACTTTTGGCCCGCCCTCGGGAAATTTCTCGACAATCCCGCTTTCACGCCAGACATTGTCGCGATTTGGTCCCATCCATTGCGGCCAGTCGTCTGCTGAGGCAAATGAAACTGTTGTCAAAGCGAATCCGGCGATCATCGCCCAGCGCTGCGCGGTCATTTCCCGTCTCCATATTCGTTCACGGTGCAGTATGTATCCGGCCCAATGCCGGGAACTCCGTATATTCTGCGCGATCGTTCAGCGGTTGGGGAGGGTCAGGATGGCAGGTTTCACATATCCTGCATTGAAAATCGAAATCGGTCACCGGAGAGAATCAGCGTCGAAGGGTCTGGCGACTCAGATGGCCTGACGCGCTGAGTGGAATTCGGCGGCAGCATCGCTCCAAAACACACTCGACTCAGAGAGTCAAGTTACGAAACATCCAATTTCGACAACGACTTATGAACGCTCAGGTCCCATCGCAATTCAACTCGCCGACCGCGCGGCCTCTGTGGTTGGCAGATTTGACGCTGTTGCTGGTGGCGATCATCTGGGGAGTGAACATTCCCGTAATGAAAGTGGCGCTGCACAAAATTGATGCCTACGCCTTCAATGCGATTCGGCTGATGGTTTCGTCAGGCGTGCTGATCTATTTTGCGCGACGGGAATTTCTGAACGGCATCCGGCCGGCCGGCACGTTGTCGAAACGCGACGTCTGCATCTACGCAACCATGGTTTCCATGGCCTACCAGTTGCTGTTTCTGCTGGCGATTTCTCACGCGACGTCGGCCGATGTGGCGCTGATCATGGCGACCGTCCCGATGTGGACCGCAATTGGTGCGAGGTTTTTTCTGAAAGAAATTTTGCCGCTGATGGCGTGGGTCGGACTGATCATTGCGTTTTCCGGGACCATGATCGTGACTCTGCATAAAGTCCCGCCGCCGTCGATTGACCGCACGGTCACAATTCACGCCGTTGGCACAGAAGCAGAACCGCCTGCAAACGAAGCCTCGCGACGACTTCCCGGAAATCTATTCGCGCTGTCGGCCGCACTGGCATGGGCGGGAGGCACCGTCTTTAGTCGACCGTTGCTGGGGAAAATCTCCCCGATTCAATTGTCTGCGTGCTCCGCCACGCTGGGCTTGCCTTTTCACATCATCATCGCTTTGGTAATCGGCTGGGACTCCGTGCCTGCCAGTGCCGCTGCGATGAAAGACGTGTCTCTCGTCACGTGCACCTTGTATTCGGGAATTCTTTCGACAGGGTTGGCCCTCGCGATGTGGAGCTACGGTGTGAAACATGCCGGAGCGGCGCAGGCGGCCATGATCCAGAATCTGACGCCGATTGTCGCAATGGCAGCGGCATGGGTGTGGCTGGGAGAAACGATCAACTCAGGTCAGGCCCTTGGCGGTGGCATGATCATCGGCGGACTGTTTATCATGCACAGAAGCCGCCGTGCGGGTTCCGGTCGCAACACCTGAAATGTTTGTTTCGGTTGGAAAAGTCTGCTGCTTGTTTCCGGTCCCGGTGATTAGGGATTTCCTGAAGACCTTGCTGAGAAGTCGCCGAATCCGGAATAAGACATCACCTTGAAGCACTTCCGGCTACCGGATGACCTCGATTCGAGCAGCACGCAAATGTGTGCGGCGTAGTGGTGGTGACGAATGTGACGCCTGTGCCGCTTGGTTACAACAGGAGTCGAATTGACACAACCGGTGCAACTCATTGTATGTTCGCAACAAAGATCTTGCATCTGCGGGGTACCGTTTTAGAATTTGACTGATGAGTCAAACTGCGCAGGATGTTGTGCGTTCAGCGTTTTCGTGGAATCTCGTGGTTCGACGAAGACTGGTGATCCCGGCAATAACGCGCTGCTGGCTGCTGGCGCAACCTATTTTCGCATGGATGTCCCCCTTCTGGGAGTATTGGAACACATGGCAAAGAAATATCTCAGCCTTGAAGAAGCAGCCGGCCTGCTGGACATGA
>JANOUN010001491.1:0-4353 GCA_031416875.1 Planctomycetota bacterium
GACTCCGACATGGAGCTTGTGCTCGATTTTCCCCTGGCGTCGATCAAGTCAGACGAGCACCTTGCCGAAGCACAGCGGGTCATGGACGGACTGCTCGCCCGTGACATGCTCGACGAAGGTGAGAAGACCTATCTCGATGCACTGAGCGACCTCGTGGGTTCCTGGGAAGACGAGCATCATGCGATTGAGCCAGCATCCGACGCCGACATGCTTCGTCATCTGATGGAGGCTAAGGGGGTGTCCCAGATGCAATTGAGCCATGACACAGGGTTACCGAAGTCCACGATTTCCGAAGTGCTTGCCCGAAAGAAGACATTCAGTCGGCAGATGATCCGCAAACTGGCCGAGTACTTCCATGTCGATGTTAGCGTGTTGGCAGCGAATATCTGAAACCCAGCGGGCCGCTGGGATTTCGTTTACGTTAAACCTGGCTCACTTTGAGAAGCGGAGTTCTTGTAGGGTGGGACCAGCGAGCAACGCGAGCGCCGGCCCACCATGTGTGCAACTCGAGAACGGTGGGCCGGCGCGGCTTGTCAGCCGCTTGTCCCACCCTACCTGCGAAAACTCCGGTTCTCATTCTGAATCTCGTTTCGTTTTGTCATTACGGCGTGGACATCCAAAAGGAGTTCTCATTGTATCCCGCGAATTCCTCTGCCATGGATGCACGGATGCCGAGCAGTTCCTGCAGCAGAGTGATGCGACCAGGCTTTACTCTTCGCGCCAGTCGAGAATACCCCACGTACCCGTTTCGGCGAATTCGCTGCGGAACGTGGGTGGTACGAAGGGGGAATCGCCAAGATCGATGGTAAAGGTCGTCGGATACGCAGGCGGGTCCCACTTGATGAGGGAACATTCGATCGCGAGCTGATCGCGTTGCCACATGCCGGGCATCGACACCAACAGCCGAATTTTTGGCAATTCAGCACCGTCCTGAAATTCGCTCAACCGCTTCCGCAACGCGCGCAGCCGGGCTCCGCTGGCGGCACTCATTGCGGTCATGAGTGGGTCGGCACCCAGAATTGTGTAGCTCACGGCAGCCGGAAGGTCGTCTGTTGTGCCGCTGGCCAGCGAGGTCTGCAATGCGGCAGACATGGGTGCCGTCTCTGAATCAAGGCTTACAACGGTTGTCTTGTCATTGAGCAATGCCGCAACGATTCTGGCAAACAACGATTTTACATCCGCAGCGTCGCGGGTCGTTGTACTGGCCTCAGCGTGCAGACAGATCCATGCCTGATGATCATCAATGGCCTGTTTGAGCGGTTCTGACAACGTCTCGTCATCCTGCAGCGAAGTGTCACCTTCATCGACAGCAGAACCGGTTGGCTTGTGGTACTGGTCCGATCCGAAGTACAGCAGGAATGTTGAGCCATCCAGACGAGCACGAAAGAGTTGCCGCGTTCCAGCGGTGAATTCTGCCGCATCCTGCGATCGATTGTTGGACACTGGTAAACTCGCGATCATTTGTTGTTCAGTTTGAGTCAGCAGGCTGGTCAGATCTTCAACAGTTACGTTGTCCTGAACCGTCTGCAGGGCTGCCTGCAGCGTCTCGGAAGTCATCGGTGTGGCGGTCGTTTGGAGCACGACGGCATCGGAATCGGCTGAGGAACTGCCGCTGAAGTTGTAGAGACTGGTAGGATGACGCCGACGGAATTCGCGCCATTCTTCCGTCCAGATTGCATCTGCCGTCTTCCCGAGTCCTGCCACGCTCGGTGCCGCACTGGAATTTGTTTCCGCGTCGCTGAAGACGGCCTCCGCCGCCGTCTGATCGTTGCGTGCTGCGGCGATCTTGAGTTTCCATTTTGCGGCGTCATACTGGCTGTCCGGCTGCAGCGAGACGAGTTGCTCCGCCCGATCAAGCTGATGCGTTTCAATCCAGCCATCGATGAACGCCCCGTTTGGATTGGAAGCACCAAAGAGATTTGGTACGCCCGTACTGACCTCTGGCTTTCGTTCGGCGAGCCAGCGATCACACAAACTGCACAGTGCTTGCCAGTCTTTTCGAGCATGCAGGATTTCTGCTTCGGTGCCAACCGTTTCGGTCAGCGGCGCACCCTTTTGCCGCGCCATCTCCACGACCGCCTGCGCATCATCCAGACGATTTTTCATAACCAGGCGTGATGCCAAAGTGTTGAGCAGTATGTCCGCTGGCAGAACTGCGATCGTGGATTTCCAGTCGGACTGGTTCAATGCCATCTCGACGAGGCTGTGATGTACGCGGTATCGAAAAGGCGACTCTTCGAAATCCGGCTGCTGCATGAATTCGTGATACTTCTGGATCGCGGTCGGGGTCTCTTTCTTCAGATCGGCCGCCAGCGCTTCACAGAATATGACATCGGGATCTGCCGGATTCTCTTGTCGCAGCTTTTCGATAATTCCCGTGAGCGATTCGGCGAATTCTTCTTTGTCAATCTTCCACAACAGGCTGCTGAGCCGGTCTTCTTCCGGCATCAGATCCCAGGCTTCTGCCGCATGGTTCGTATGGACCGCAGCGGTTGTCATCCAGTCCAGAATGGTCCATGTGAGTTCCAGTTCCGTCATCAGCTCGGCGACCCGTCTGTCGCCTGCGGAGGCTTCTTTGGCCAGAAGCGTACTCAGCGACTCCCACGCATTCTGGTAATCGCGGCGTTGTATCATTACCGTCACGGGGGCGAGACGCTGCCAGACCTTGAGCCACTTTCCGGCCGATTCACCATCGGCTGATGCATTCTGCAACGCGGCGGAAAGTTCCTGCAGTTTGTTCGACGTCAGGATGAGATAACCGTCTTCGTCCATGGCGAGATCGTAGAACGTCCGGCCTGGATCGGGCGACAGCGCGATGGCGTCGGTGCCTCGATCGGTTGTCAGCAGTTCATTTGCCCAGTTGTAAAGCCATGTGGAACGCGTGGGATTCTCTGGCGTGGCCGCCTTCCATGCCAATTCAAGGTTCTTGACATAACCGTCGCTGTCGCCGTTGAGTTTGGATATTTCCGCGCGCAAAGCAAACAGTTCGGGCGTCGGTTCGGTGCCGGATTCTGCAATCGGCAGCAAGGGCTCCGCGAGGTCAATACGTTCTCGCGATACGAACAGGTTGGCAATCTTCTGAGCGGCAATCGCGAGGTCCGGACGAGACTCAATGGATTTTGCAAGCAGAGCCCCCGATGCGGACGGCATGTGGCCGTGAAAATCCCATGGGAGGGACTGACTGTCTGGATCCATTGCCAGCAACCTGACCCATGCGGCGTTGGCCTTTTCATGTTGCTTCTGAGCCGTGGCGATTTCCGCTTCCAGCAGAAAACATTCCGGCCCCGGCCCGATGAGATCCGTGTACCGGCGCAGATTTGCCTCGGCCTTCGCGTAGTCCTTCAGTTCCCGGAAAATGATGGCACGTTGCAAGTACACACAGGGCAGGGGAGCCAGTTCTTCGGTTTTCGCCAGCATCTGCAGACATAGATCTTTATCATCAAGGCTGATCGCGATCTGTGCCAGGCGATACCAGGCCGCATGCTCAATCGACTTTGGAAACCGGAGTCCACTCAGACGCAGCACTTCTGCTTTGGCGTGAGCGACTTCTTCGACAGACGTCGCATCGCTGACAGAGCTTTCATGGACGGCGAGGTAGTTGTCCCATACAGCTCCGGTGAAGGCAGCTGAGAATTGTCGCGCGGTGTCGTCTGACTCCAGCGCAGACGTGTCGAGGATTTCGAAATCGACGATCCGCATTTTCTGTCCGCTACTGCGAAGATACCATGCCACGCGATCCGGATAATCTGAACTGAAGACCCAGGTGTAAGCGATCAATGTGTGGTCAGCAGGATCGCGTTTCACGGACACGAGTTGAATCCTGGAGACCGATGTTGCGTACGGACAGTACATCGTAAACCAGTCATCAAACTGCGATCGAAACTCCCGCCGCCCTGTGAAATTGAGCGACGGCGCCGTGCGGACCCGATCCCTGAATTCAAGGATGCTGGCCTTCGCTTCAAATGCGGTGTCTTCGCCTGCCTGGAGAACGGTGGTTAATTCCTGCAGGAATGATTCAATGGCATCAATTTCTTCCTGAGAGACATCGGCGGATGCGATTCGGTTTTCCGCATAAGCGGCTTTGGCAGATTCCAATCGCTCCGCGGCGGCGGACTTGCGGAATTCAATAATCTGACTGTCGTCAGTACTCGCCGATTCCGCCAGCCATTCGCCGAATCCCTTGCCAGGCGGAATCTGCGATGCCACAAACATCACGACAGCCGCAATCAGCCCAAAGAAGACGACGCATCCGCCCAGCAACCAGACCCAGACGTAACTGGTTTGCTTCGGAGGTCCTGGTGAAAGGTCCTGAGTGTACCAGTTCTGATCCATAAGGTTTCTCAATCGAACAAT
>JANOUN010001492.1:0-1758 GCA_031416875.1 Planctomycetota bacterium
GAATGATGTTCAGAACTTCCATCACGACAGTTGCCGGCGTGTGTGCCACTTTAACAACATCACCCGGCCCCAGCAGTACGTTAGAATCAATGCTGTGTGTTGCGGCACGATAGCTGACTTCTATCACGTCCGGATTCCGCCCCTCAACCGGTTTGCGCTTCACATAGATCTTGTCTGCAAGCTGATTTGAGATGCCGCCTGCGAGTGCAATCGCATCTAACAGATACAGATCCTCACCAACCGGGATTTCATAACGATTCGGGATCTTCACCAGTCCTTGAACATTGATCTTTTCCGGGTCACGTTTCTCAACCATGATTACGCCGCCGTCTGCGACGTTGTACTGGCCATCGCCAGCTTTCGCCGCAGAAATCAGGTCGATTGTATAGGAATTCATCCCGCCATTGCTCGTCGCAGTCTCACTCGTCGAACTGCTGACATTGGAATACGGCTGTGTGGGATCACCAGCAATTGCCGGGCGTTCCCCATGTGTGCGAGTGACCGGATTTCGCACTTCTATGTTCTGGCCGGCGTCATCGGCCAATCCTTCAGCGGCTGCCAGAGCGGAAACAACATCGCTTGAATTCGGCGGCAGCGGGTAGGTTCCCGGTGATTTTACAGCTCCTAATACGCGCACCCTATTCATTCGGCGATCCGTAAACCGAACCGTCACAGATGGGTTGTTGATATACAATCCTTTGCTGATGGCTGCCGCGCGGATCAATGATTCGGCTCCTGAAGGTTCAATCCCCGCGACATTCACTGAACCAATTTCCGGGAGACTGATCGTGCCGTCGTCCGACACGCGAGCCCCCATCGTTGCCTGATCATCTTCGCTCAGCCCGGCTGCGATCTTGACTTCCAGAACATCACCAGTATTGATTGTGTCACTGTCACCTGCACCGCCAGCCAGACGCGTCATGTCCACGGTGAGCACCTTTGGTCGCGCAACCAACCGCATACTGGCTGGTAATTTCGGGCCAAAGAATGACTTCTCAGCGTAATAGTGATTCGCCCCATGACACCCGGTCAGCGAGAGGCAGATGATCGCCAATAGTCCCACGACCCGTCTCCCGTAGAAACACTTCACCGTCAATTCGCGCAAACATCCAGCGTTCCCTGCCCAGGGCAGTGGTTCTGAAATCGTATTCCTGCGATCGGAGTGACTTCGAAGCATGGATCACAACTTGTTTGACGCGAATCAAAAAAATCAACGAGGGCCTGCATCACTTCATGCGGCGATATCGCCTTCTGAATCTGATGTCAGGTTTCGGTAATGTCTGAAATTCGTGTGCGTTTCGAACGCAGGCGATCCGCAGAAACGGCTTTGCCTGCGCTGGAGCGAGAGGAATGTACGGGGAGATTTGGAAGGGATGGTCGCTGGAAAATCCGCGAGAATGAAATCGATCGAATCTGAGTGTTTCGTGCCGGATTTCCTGATTTTCCAGATGACCTGCCGCACGCCGCCAGACAAATGAACGTCTCTTGCGCGAGCAGCAGGTCGAGTTTTACGGAAAAAACGGGGGTTCGGTCAAGACGAACCTGACGAACAGGGTTGATTCATAACTCATTTCCTACAAATCACTTATGTAAACTGAGAGGTCTGCCGATGTCGTCCGGCTTCGAAATTGTGGCAACTTCTGCGCGTAATCGCTGTATCGCAGGATTTATTTTCGACGGGATTTACGTTCCGCACGCTTCTCCTTTGTTTGTTCGTCCACTGCGCGGATGAGATTCAGAATGCTGCCGGGCAAATCC
>JANOUN010001493.1:0-4402 GCA_031416875.1 Planctomycetota bacterium
CGTCGGGCCTGCCGCTGGTTTCCGGCGGACTGATTGATACGACCAACAAGCAGACACCCGAATCGCTCGTCAAAATGCTGTATGATTCACTCGCCGAACAACAGCGGGCGAAAGTCTGTTTCGACTGGAATCACATCGACAAGAATCGCGGACTGCTGCGAACGCGACTCGAAAACAACTGGAAGATCACCGAACCCTCGATTAAGAGCAGTTTCTACTCGTCCGACCAGCAGCATCTGATCCGCGAGATTTTTGACGGCATGACCGATCCCGGTTGGCGCGAGCGATGGGATAAGCAACTGCTGGATGACGTCGGTGGATTTGGCAATGGACAATCGATCGCGATTTTCGGGACTCCGGGGACCGACCAGTTTGAGTTTGTCCTTGCCAGCCGTCACATGACTTTGCGCTGCGACGGCAACAGTGCGGAACACGTGGCCTTTGGCGGTCCGATTCTGTATGCTCACGAGGGCGAAGATCTTTACGAAAAGCCCCATCACCCGAGCAACGTCTTCTGGCACCAGGCGCTCGCCGCCAACAAACTGTACGACATGTTTGATGGCAGGCAGCGCAAGCAGGCGCTGGTGATCGAAGGCATGCCTTCCGAAGAACTGGTGGGATTTCGCGGACCGCATGGCAAGTTCGACGGAATTGCCGTCACCGATTTCTCACCGGACCAGAAGGAACATCTGCAGTCGGTCTTACAGCTGCTGTTGGAACCCTTCCGGAAATCGGACCAGGAAGAAGTCACACGCTGCCTGAAAGTCCAGGGCGGCCTCGATGCCTGCCGACTTGCTTTCTACAAGGAAGGCGATCTCGGCAGCGACGGACTCTGGGACAACTGGCGACTCGAAGGACCCTCCTTCGTCTGGTATTTCCGCGGCAAGCCTCACGTGCATGTCTGGGTGAATGTGGCCGATACACCTGAGATCGAATTGAATTCTTATCAGGATTCCGTCGGGGTTTGACGGATTCTCCTGACAGAAAGAGCCCCAATGCACCGATTGTCACTGGTCACGTGGATGATCTCCATTGCCGCCACTATGCCGCTCGCAGCGCCGGCGCAGGAGACGTCATTGCGTGCATGGCCCGAGTATCAGGTGATCATGTGGCAGGGCGGTTCAGCGGCGAAACAGCCGGATAAGTTCCCGCTGTACTATCAGCGCCTGCAGGAAATTGGCGTATCGGCCGGGATGGTTTACGGTGACGGCGATCTGAAACCGTTGCTCGCTGCGCAATTCCCGTACTACGTCGAGAACATGGTCAATCGCGGGCTGTGTCTGAAGTTCAGCAGCAAGGTGACGGACTGGAATTCGCCCGATTACAAACTCACACAACGGGCACGCGACCTGACACCGGTGTTCAGAGAAATGCGATCACCGCTGGCTGCACTGTTTATGCAGGCCAGACGCGATCGCGATCCTGTCGCGATTCATTATTCACAGCCCAGCATTCAGGCAGCATGGCTGCTCGAAAGCACCGTAGACGGTTCGACGTGGCTGCGCCGATTCTCAAGTTTTGAAGCGGCTCACAATCGACATGCCCGCGTGCGACATGGCTGGCTCAAGATGCTGGAGGACGCTGGTTATGATCCTGTGTATGTCAGCACGCAGCAGATCGAAGCCGGGGAACTGAGTAAGTTCAAAGCTCTGTTACTGCCACAGTCATGGGCGATGTCGGATGCAGAAGCGACGCGAATCACTGAGTTCCTGCATTCCACGGATGGCCCGCGCACGATTCTGGCGGATGGTCAGATCGGTTTGTTCGATGAACATGGTCGTCTGCGGCCCACAGGCGCACTGGATCCGATGATTGCTCCTGGTTCCGCTGCGTCTGCCATTGTGCGACGGTTGGACAAACCGGTTCCTCGAGACCACGTTTCGTTCGAAGCGAGTCCAGCGGCGTATGCCAATGCCGAAGCCGGTGGTGGTCGCGAACAAACATCCGGCTGGGTTGATAAGATTCGTGACGAATGGCTGAATCACGTTCCGCCAACGGTCGTCGTCCCTGCTGATGCACGAGTCAAAGTCTGGAAGTATACCCTGCCACCCGCAAAAAGTTTGCCCACTGGCACTTTGCCGATCCGCCTGCTGGCCTTCGAACGCAACATCACCTACCGCATGGGCGAAGACCTGCAGCAATCCGCCGACAATTCCGCGATGACGGGGGACATCTCTATCACCGCCCAACTTCCCGCACCAAAGCACGCATATGATTTGCGTTCCGGAAAGTATCTCGGCCACTCGGCGGAACTGACTTTGAATGTCTCATCTGACATGCCAACCCTGATTGCTGTCTCGGAATTCATCCTGCCGGAAGAAAATCTGGTGGAACATCTTCTGCGAAGGCTTGGAAAAGGGGTCAGGAACCAATAGCCAAATGGCCCGAAGGGTGCTGCTCTGCAAACGTTGAGAGTTGAATGCTTCTGAGAAGATTTTTGGCAACGCATCATTTTGAGGCCGACTAAATGTAGGCCGACTTCGCCGAAGTCGGCACCGCAGATTTCAGCGAAATCTGCTTACTTGTTTCGGTTGCGGACGAAGCCCGCGCCAAGCACTATTGGTTCCTGCCCCTTTTCAGCCACGTGACCGAATCCATCGAACATCCGGAACGCACACTGTGAATCCACCTCCGCTGCCCGTCAGTGCCACTGAGACTCGAAATGCGGCCTCAGCCACAATCGACAGTCTGTCGCCGCTGCAAATCGTGCGGCTGATGAATGCCGAAGATCAGCATGTGATCGACGCTGTCGCGCGAGAAGAACTGGCGATTGCCCGTGCGATAGACGTCATTGCCGAACGATTTGCGAGCGGCGGGCGGCTGATCTATGTCGGTGCCGGGACATCCGGGCGACTGGGTGTCCTGGATGCGAGCGAATGTCCGCCGACTTTCAGCACGCCTCCGGAAATGGTCGTCGGACTCATCGCCGGTGGCCGAGCTGCACTCACACGGGCCATCGAAGGAGCGGAAGACAATGCCTTGGCGGCGGTGGCAGAACTTAAATCGCTGCATGCGACGGAGCAAGACGTCGTCATGGGAATTGCCACCAGCGGTCGCACCCCGTACGTGCTCGGCGCGCTTGAGTACGCACGTTCGATCGGGGCGTTTACGATTGGATTTGCGTGCAATCAGGGATCGGCCGTGGCTCAGGTCGCCGAACTGATGATAGCACCCATCGTCGGGCCGGAAGTGATCACAGGCTCCACGCGCTTGAAAGCCGGCACGGCGACGAAGCTGGTGCTGAACATGCTGACGACCGGAGCGATGGTTCGCATCGGCAAGACGTACGGGAATCTGATGGTCGATCTGCGGGCGACCAACGACAAGCTCCGCGATCGTTCCGAGCGGATTGTCGCGGACCTGACAAATCTGCCGCAGCCTCAGTCTGCTGAATTGCTGAACCAGTGCGGAGGCGAAGTGAAAACAGCCATCGTCGCAGCACTCAAAGGCGTCTCGCCGGACGAAGCGCGTCGATTGCTTTCGCGCTGTGACTGCCATCTCCGGGCAACTCTGAATGGCGAACATGCGTTTTAAGCCAACAGAACGGTGCCCAGGAAGTTGATCGCAGACTGCGGTCATTCTTTAGACGATCCTGCCTCAGACGATTCCGGTTCATCCTGAAGATCGATCAAGCGAGCCAGCATATGATTCGCAAGGGCTTCACCAAGGCTCATCTGCAGCAGCAGTCCGCTTTCGTCGGCATCCAGCGTCAGCGAAAACTGCTGTGAGCCTCCCAGATCAAACGCTCTCTGCATGATGGACTGTGGCTTTCGGCCCGGAGCCTCAATGCCGTCCATCAGGAAAACAAGTACAGGTGGAAACCACCACACATTGGAATCCAGCCAATGAGGCATTTGAGCAATTCCAGCTGGGTCATTCTGCGGATAAGCGAGCCATCGTTCCATATCGATTCGGGCACTGACAAACGGAGTCCGAGTGGCGTTGCTTTCGTTGCATCGTGCGGCGGACAGACGAATAATTTCCTTCGCGTTTTCGCCACCCATCGCGAACCACAGACAGGAATTCTGGTGAGCCAGATAGACGTGCGTGATGTGGGCACCCAACGATTCGGTGAGTACATTCATGGCATCGTCGGGCAGCACGATTCGAATTAACTCCATGTCGCCGTCATGGATCAGTTCGATCATCTCATCATTTCCGGCCGAAGCAAGTGGATGGGCCATTAGCTGAGACAAGCTGTGGACCATGAACTGAAAGATGCCGGGCAGCAGTTGCCGATTGTCATGCAACTGGATGCCGCCATAAACAACTCCCGCGGATTCTTCGGTCCATCCCACCTTGAGCAACACTTCCAGAATACGATGCTCAGCCATGCCCACCAGGGTCTCCGAAAATGCATCTCCGACGGTGATCATCGCAGGATTGTTCTGGAATTCCGCTG
>JANOUN010001494.1:0-3044 GCA_031416875.1 Planctomycetota bacterium
AACCCCGGCGCGTGGAATCAGCTGACGATTGCCGTGAACGAACAGCTGGCGACCCTGCATCTGAACGGACAGCGGATCTGTGAAGCCAAGATTGATACATCCAACGACCGCGTGTTCGGCCTGTTTCATTTCGCCGATCAGACCGAAGCCAGAGTCCGCAGTGTGACGATGCGCGGAAACTGGCCGCGCCTTCGAAGGGTTTCATTCAGGTTGCGTCCGGAGAATGGTCCAGCGATGGCAAACAGATCATTGCCGATATGTCAGACGGCGGCATTGATACATCTCGCATCGTGATCATGAACAGCGATGGCAGTAACATGCAGGAACTCGGCCCCGGCTGTATGCCCAGTCTTTCGCCTGACAACAAGGAGATTGTTTTCAGTCAGCCTTCACAGGGCATTGTGAAAATGAAAGCTGACGGTTCCGGGCGAACGCAGATCGAAGCCAGCGGGTGGGGAACGCAATGGTCGCCGGATGGCAAACACATTGCATGGGCCATCGGTAACAGAGTGATTCTGATGAACACGGAGACCAACCAGCGGAGTCAGTTGCTCAATGCAGAACAGTCGGCGGCATTCGGCTACATCTATTGGAATCTTGGATGGTCACAAAACGGCAAAACGATTGCCTTTAAGGCACGAAAGCAGGATGGATCCGGTTTTGTCGTGGCCGTTGCAGATGCGGATTCTGAGACCGGATTCGGGGTTGTCTACGACGGGCCGGATCACATTAACGAAGATTTCACGATGAGTCCTGATGGTCGGCAGGTTCTGATTTCGCTGAGGCAACAGGGGGCGACCACCGCGAAACTGTTCGTCGTGAATCGTGATGCTCCGAGAGTTCTCAAATTGCTGCCCGGTCAGCCGGAGACCTGGAACGTGCCCGGCGGCGACTGGTCTCCCGACGGCAAGACCATTGCATTCTCGGCAGCCACGCCGCTTGAGACAATTGAATGGCCGCTGAAATGAATAGACTCAGATTCTTCGCGACGCTGCTCCTGACACTCCCGTGGACTGACCTTGCGGGATCAGTATCGCTGGGAGACGACGGACGAGAATCTGTTGCGGCGATACTGTCCGCGCAGGACGAAGAAGTCCTTGCTGGAAATGTCACAAGGATTGTGGAACAAACGGCTGATCTGTCTGCCGAACAGCGTTTCGAGCAGCTTGCACAGTGGGTTCTGCCATCGCCAGCTCGCTCTGAATTCAGAATGAGCGCCGAGTTCCTGCAGACCGACGCTGTCCGCGGCACTTTGAGCAAGGTGACCAGCGCGGCATGTGAAGGGATTCTCTCACCGTGTTTTGCATTAGTCCGAACAGCCGAGCAGTCAGGACGACTCGACGAGTTACAGCAGCGGATTGAAGCAATTCCCGACCCGTCCGAACCGCATCATCTGCGGGCCAAACTCGCGCTGTTGCTGATCGTCCATTGTTCTCAGCGCGACGAAGATGCGGCCCCGGCAGTCTGCGCAAAACTGACTGAGGCAGTGCGAGTTCGCACAGACAACCTCAAGGGCCGATGGTGGCCGGAGACTCTCGCGCTGGCCTGGGGAATGCAGCACATGCAGAACCGAACAGAGCTGCTGGAACTCGCCACCAGCATCTACGAGCCTCAGATAGTTCAATCGCAATTCAGCGGCTATACCGCGTGGGATATTTTTGTCGCCGGTTGCTACGCACGCCTGCAGGTCGAAAAGAATGGCAAACCTCAGACGCACGAAGACGATCGAAATGTCTTTGAACCATGGAAAGCCGCGTCAGTTGTCACGGCAAATTCACGGGGCAACGGATGTCCCACAGCCGTCTGGACACAACAGGGCACTGCCGTTCGTAAAATCGTCGGGCATGACAACGATTATCTTTACTTCCCCGTACCGCTGACCGGGAACTTCGAGGTCGATTGCGACGTTACGGGCTTCAATTTTCGCGAATCGCAGGTGGCTTACGCCGGATTGTTTGCATCTCATCACTGGAAGTTGAGCGAAGCGGAAATCGGTGGAATTCGGCGTCAGACAATGGTGCCTCTCAATCCACCGCTGACATCTCCGGACGACTGGCTGACGTGCCGTATCACGGTGAAGGATGGCGTGTATCGACATTTCATCAGCGGTCGATTGTTCCTCGAACGGACGATCCCGGAAGGACATTTTCCGTGGCTGGCTCTGCGAACGTACTGGCTCAGCAGGGGTTCGATCCGAAACCTGATCGTGACTGGCGAAACCTCAATTCCCGCCAGCGTCGCGATGCTTGCTGAACCTGACCTGACGGGCTGGTTCGCCTACTTTGATGACTCTGTTGCGGATGCTGCCGACGAGCGTTCGTGGCGAAGCTCAGAAGCCAGCGATGGAACCCGCGAACTGGTTCATAAAGCGTCTCCTGAACTGGCACGCACGGCTGCCGAAAGCGTGCTCCTGTATCATCGTCCGATGATGGAAGATGGTGTCATCGAGTATGAGTTCTACTATGAACCGGGTAAGTCGATCGTACATCCGGCTTTGGATCGATTGAGCTTCCTGCTGGAGCCCGACGGCGTGAAAGCCCATTGGATTACGGATGGTCGATTCCAGCGAGATTCCTTGTTGCCGACAAATCTGTCAGACACGAATGATCAGGCGAAGGCCGTCGCCTTGCCGCTGAAAGCCAGTGCGTGGAACCAGATACAGGTGTCCTTGAAAAGCGATGTCGTGCAACTTCAGCTGAATGGCGAGCCGATCTTCAGGAGGACTCTCGAAGTATCCAATCGGCGACAGTTTGGGCTGTTTCATTTCGCCGATCAGTCCAGCGTTTCCGTGTTCGCCGACAAGATCGGAAGAGCAAGTTGTGTCTGGACCGGCCTTCGCATTCGTGCCGAGCGACTTTCAGGGATGGCACTTGTGAATTCCGATGAAGTGCTGACAACGCTCAACGAACAGCGCGCCAAGCTGCCAATTCATCATCGCTTTGATTTCGAAACAGCAGCGCCTGATCCCATGAAGTTTTATCGCAGCAACGATGAACCAGCATGGAAGGCGGCGGACAAAGGTCGGCAAGGGGGCGGCTAGGGGG
>JANOUN010001495.1:0-10766 GCA_031416875.1 Planctomycetota bacterium
TATCAAACTACGCCGCCAGGAAGAATCCGGCTCGAGGATTCCGCAGCGATTGGCTGGAAATTTGCACGCTGCATCGGATACCCTGTCCCTCGTTGATTGTGCTAAGGGAATGGGGTCGACTGGTCTGCTCAACCGAAGCCTGCAAACACGGAAGTTCAGAATCAGTCGGCCCCGTTCCCTTGCCACAATCGCGAAACCTGCCCGCCGTCGTCACTGCGCACAGCGACACCGTCAGGTACTTTTGCCCTCGCGGGATTAAACACCGGGGCGCAAGGAAAGTTTCGCGGGAATTTCCTCATTTTCCACCGAAGGACGGATGGAGCCGCATCGCCTGTTACCATTCACGGCTCGAATATACGAATACCAGGCGAGCGGCTGGGCGTGAGCCCTCCTTGCCAGCTAAGAAAACTCCACGGACACGTCAGTCGACGGAAGCGAACGCACACGGAGGGCTGACGCCCAAACGCTCGCCGAACAGAACCCCGGAACATTGCTCCCACCAATCCGAGGCACAGCCGACCATGGCTTGGTGGAAGCGAAACCCCGCAAATTCCAATCCTGGATTTCTCGCTGAAAACGCACTTCTCGGAACTGGAAGGCCAATCCATCGCTGGCTTTGGCGATGAAGCGACCATCGAACTGGCCTATCTGGATATTCGCCTGCGTTAAGACGAAACTGGTGCCGAGTTTGTCAGCGTCGCCGAAGTCGGGTTGATCGGCGAATTCGGTGATGATGAAGTTGTCGAATACAAGCCCCAGCGAATCCGTCGGCTGATTTTGAACAAACCATATGGCCATAACTGCAGCCAGCCTTGTGATGGCGCGCATCCTGAACATCTCGAGTGCGATCCGATTGAGCATTTCGTTGCAAAAGGTGCTTTCATCGAATCAATACTGATCCACCAGGTATCGAATCAAGTCCGTCGATGTGACGATCCCCACGAGCTTTTTTCCATCCACAACGGGCACGGAATGAAATCCGCTGCTGCTGAGCAACTGCGCAGCGTCGCGGACAGTGCCAGTGAGCGGCATCGTGACGGGATCCGCTTTCATGACGTCCTTGAGCTGATACGTGTGGTCGAGCATTGCGTCCAGACTTCGGACATCCTGGTTGCCGAATTCACCAAAGCTGATTCGCAGAAAATCCGTCCACGTCAAAATGCCGACAATTTCATTTCCCTTGACGACCGGCAAATGGTGAATTCCTGAGTATTCAAACAACTTGCGAGCAGTGGAGACAGGATCATTAAAGTCGAGCTTGACGACGTCTTTCGTCATCACATGAGACACGGAATCGTTCTTGCGCATGCGTGATTTCCTGATGGGTTTTGTGCGAACGTGCAGCAATCGGCGATTCTCGCACGGTAGTCAGCACAGCTGTTTCCGACGCAACAAGTGTGCCAGACTCGTTTGACCGCGTGCCCAACGCGGCCGCGATTGTTCTGTTTCAAATTTCGTATTTGAAATTTGAAATTTGAAATTTGAAATACAAAGCTTGGGGCGTTGCCTACGCGGCTAAACGTATTTGTATCCTCAACCGCGCGCGGAATAATTCAAATTTCTGCCCCCAGCATTTCGGAAACCGACACTGCATTTCTGCGCCGCGTTTTTCTGGACACTGTTGGTGTGCCGCCCGGCGAACACGAAGTAACCTCCTTTGTCGCCGACAAGTCACCCGCTAAGCGTGTGCGTATCATCGACCAGCTTCTGGCCAATGAGCGCTGGGCGGATCATTGGATGGGTTACTGGCAGGACGTGCTGGCCGAAAACCCGACATTGATCAATGCCAGTCTGAACACGACCGGCCCGTTTCGATGGTTTCTGTACGACGCCCTGTGTGACAACAAGCCACTGGATCGCATGGTCACTGAGTTGATTCTGCTCCGCGGAAGTCAGCACGAAGGTGGCAGCGCGGGTTTTGGCATCGCCGCGAACAATGATGCCCCGTTTGCTGCCAAAGGGCAAATCGTCGCGAGTGCTTTTCTGGGGATCGAATTGCAATGCGCGCGTTGTCACGATTCGCCTTTTCACAGCACGAAGCAGCGTGATCTGTACTCACTGGCCGCGATGTTTGAACAGAAGTCGGTCACCGTGCCTGCAACCAGCCGTGTACCGGATGCTTTCTTCGCAAAGCAGCATCGCGATTCGCTGATCAAAGTGACGCTCAAGCCGGATGAATCCGTAGTCCCAGCATGGCCGTTTGCGGACGTGACCGGCAGCGTTGAGGACGAGTCCCTCGCGGCCCTGATCCAGTCACCGGACAGCACACGAGAACGCCTCGCCGCCCTGATCACGTCTCCGCAAAACACGCGATTTGCACAAGTCATTGTCAATCGCGTCTGGCGACGTCTGATCGGGGCCGGCATTGTGGAACCACCGGATGACTGGGAAGGACATGCGCCGAGTCATCCCGAATTGCTGCAGTGGCTGGCGCAGGAATTCGTCACGCATGATTACGACCTGAAGCATCTCTCGCGGTTGATCCTGACATCCGATGTGTATCAGCGTTCCGCCACGGGCGCGAACCGTGCGACCGCTGCCGAACTGCGATTCTTCGTCGCGCCGGATCGGCGACGGATGTCCGCTGAACAGGTCGTTGATTCCCTTTGCGCGGCAGCAGGCCAGGACCTGGATGTGGAAGAGTTGACATTCGATCCTGACGCGCGACGGCCCGCTTCGAATCGGCTCACGCTGGGCGTGCCGCGGCGAGCGTGGATGTTTGCCAGCCTTGCCAATGAGCGCGATCGGCCGAGCCTTGGCTTGCCGCGTGCCAGAGCCATCACAGACATCATGGAGGCATTCGGCTGGACCGGATCGCGTCAGAATCCTCGCACGGATCGTGAAACCGCTCCCAACGTACTGCAACCCGGCGTGCTGGCCAACAGCACGGCTTCGGTCCTGCTCACACGGGCAACGCTAAACAGCGGGCTGGCCGAGACGGCGATCAATGTGGCATCTCCTGAGCAATTGGTCGACAGCATTTTTCTGCGTTACCTCAGCCGGTTGCCGAGCGATTCGGAACGCGCCCCGCTGGCCAAATCACTGGCCGTCGGCTTTGACGAACGCCTGTTTCGTCCTGAGGAAATTCAGGCCGCAGCACCGCTGGAGCCACTCCCGGCGGTCACATGGTCAAATCATCTCAGCCCGGAATCCACCACGATCGCACTGGAACTTGAACAACGGGCACGCAACGGTCCGCCACCAGATCCTCGGCTGCGACCGGAATGGCGTGAAGTTTATGAAGATGTCGTCTGGAGCATCCTGAACATCAGCGAATTTGTGTGGATTCCGTAAACTGTTGAACCCTTGATCGATCAACGAGCCGGAACAAACACCATGCATCGTCGAAAATTCATCGCAAGCAGCGGAGCGGTCGCCGCAGTCTCAACGCTCGATCAGCGAGTTCGAGCCGCCGCGCCGCTCAAGGGAAAAGCGGAACATGTGATTTCGATCTGGCTGGGCGGCGGAATGGGCGCGCTGGACACCTTCGATCCGAAACGTGTGGGCGACCCGAAGAAAAAAATCTCCGGCTCGTACTACCAAAGTATCGAAACTGCCGTGGACGGCGTCCGCGTCTGTGAGCACCTGAAGCATCTGGCACCATGGATGGATCGGGTGACTGCCATCCGCACGGTCAACCACAACGTGATTGACGAGCACGCCGCGGCCACAAACTTTATGCACACCGGTCGTCCGGTCAGCGGCACGGTCGTGTATCCCTCACTCGGCTCGGTGGTGGCGCACGAACGTGGTGCGATGGCCGACGGAGCACCGCCGTATGTGCTGATCGGTTATCCAAACGTCACACGGGGGCCAGGATTTCTTGGTGCCCGAGACAGCTATCTCTATCTCACCGACACCAGTCAGGGACCGGCGGGTTTGTCTCGCCCCCAAAGCATCACACTCGCACGGCAGTCGCGACGTGAAGGATTCCTGGCCGAACTCAGGAGCGCTCAACCCCCCAGCGATGACGCTCGACTGCAGGAGTACGAAGAGGCGATTGACCAGAGCCTGAAACTGAGCGGGCCGGAGTTCAATCGCAGTTTCCAGCTGGATTCAGAACCGGGCGATCAGCGCACGCGGTATGGCGGCGAGTTTGGTCAGCGCTGCCTGCTCGCCCGACGGCTGATCGAACGCGGCGTGCGGTTCATTGAAGTCTCGCACAACCTCAACTTCCTGAACGGTTCCGGCTGGGACGTTCACAACGGAGGCATCCTGCAGCAGCATGCACTGATTCAGGAGCTCGACACGGCGGTGAGTACGCTGATTGCCGACCTGGAACAGAAACAAATGCTCGACAGAACACTCATCGTGATCACGACGGAATTCGGACGTCCGCCTGAATTCGACAGCGGCGGCGGGCGTGGTCATCAGGGAAGTTCTTTCAGTTGTGTACTTGCCGGCGGTGGCCTGCGTCATAGCGGTGCATACGGAGTGACTGACGAACTCAGCAAGAACATCGTCACTGACCCGGTCAGTGTCGCCGACCTGTTTGCCACAATCCACGCCGCAGTCGGCATCGACTATGCAAAGAATCTGTATGACGGCGACCGCCCCGTCCCCATCACCGACAGGGGCCAGCCGATCGCGAAGCTGTTTGGGTGAGGGGTGACTGCGGACCGAGGAAATCCTTCGATGTGCAGTTCAGCAGGCCGGACCAAGGCCGCCGCGTGTGCCGGAACAGCGCAAACCCGAGTTTTCCGTCGTGACACCTTTTCGGCTGGACTTGTGTTCGACCGGCGGTCGCCGTTCCGGATTTTGCCGGGTTTGCTCGGTCCGGCCTGCCGTGTCGTGCGCTTTGCAGGTTAGACTGGCCGTCTCGATCCTTTGCATCGTTGCGTTCCTGTTTTTGCTCGGAACCCAGGGCGCTGGTCCTTATCGGACTGCGTGGGTTTTTGGCAAAGCCACGCAGACCAGTTTACCGTCTGCGTTGCGTCCGTAAACTCGCCCATCGGAGAGAACCGGGACCGTCCAGCAGCGGCCGTCGAGAAATGCGGACCGGGCAAGTTCGACATAGGCATCCGGCGACGCTTTGGCGAGGACCAGTGTCCCGTCTTCTGTCAACACGAGTAACTTGCCGTCCGTAATCAGCACTGAACCGCAGCCAAGGCCACGTTGTCTCCACGCCAGCTTTCCAGTCGTGAAATCGATGCAGTTCAGTGTGACAAGTCGACCGAGGTGCGCATCGCCGTCAAAACCGTACAGCCACCCGTCCAGCAGGATGGAATTATTGAAGTGATTTCGCATCTCCGTGTTTTTGTAAACCAGTTCCAGTGATTCACCCTGAAGTTGAAACAGCCCGCATCCGACCTTGTAACCCGTCGAGACAAAGATCTGATCGCCCACAATGATGGGTGTCGTGGCGTTGGTTCTGTAGGGAGATTTCCATTCGGCGAATGCCACCTGGGTTCCGTCTGCGGAATCGACAATTCGCAGGCCGTCACAATCCAGCGTGGCGATCAATGTTTTCCCGCCATGCCGAAAAACGGCGGCTGATCCATAACCGGCTTCATGGATTTCTGTTTGCCATAATTTGTCGCCGTTCAATTTGTCGAATGCGACAACTCGACCTGCCTCAAGGATCAGTTGCTTCCCAAGAATCCGCGGTGAACTGCTGAAGCCCCATTCGGGAAGTTTGACTTCGAGCTCCTGCTGCAGCATCTTTTCCCACAGGACTTTTCCGTCTGCTGTGTTCAGGCAGAACAACTGACCTTCCTTGCCAACTGTGTAGACTTGATTGCCATCGACTGTGGGTGTGGAGCACGGACCGCCTTCGTGCAGATTTGGAATCAGTTCGCCAGGATACTCATGCGTCCAAAGGACTTCACCGCTCCTGCAGTTCAGACACCAGACAGTTTCCACACCGTCTTTGTGTCCCATCGCAAACAAACGATCCCCCGCGACGGACATGGAACTAAAGCCCGTGCCGATTTCACGAGTCCATTCGATCGGCAATCCGTCTTTCGGCCAGGCATCGGCAAAGCCGGTTTCTCGCGAGATGCCGTCATGATTTGAACCGCTCCAGTTCGGCCAGTCATCGGACTGCGCGGAAGAAAGAATCGATATCCACAGCGACAGGGGCAGTAGGGTTCGTTGGATGGCTTTGCTGCTTGACATCGAAATCATCTGCCGTGCTCCTGAACACTATGTGTTATTCGTGATCGGAGTTTATCTCATCAACCAGAATCAGCAACACGTGCAGAAACATGGCAATACAGTCGGCTGGTGATCAGGACCCGGGAGACTAAAACGGTCGATCATGGCCAGGCTACGACTTCGTGGCTTCGGTGTAGTACCACTCGTTCGACTTGGCCTCCGCCTGTTCACCGGGAATGCCTCCGGTCCAGGTGCCGGGAGCCGTCTTGCCTTCGCGGTAGAGCGATTCCATTGGTCCCCACACGACATCCACTTTGTCTGTAAACAGATCGCCGATCAGCAGATCCGTGACAGTTCCCTGCAGGTGCGGGAAAGTCTTGACGAAGCGTCCAAAGCTGAAGCCATCGTAGTACTCGCAGACCAGACGTCGCATCCGGTCGATGCCGGCGTTCAGGGTCGGGCCCCATTTGCCAAGCTGCGCTTCCGTCAGATCTTTCTTTTCGAGTCCCTCCACGATGGCGTCTGCCGCCATTTCGCCGGATTTCAATGCCAGTAGAACCCCGGACGAATACAGCGGGTCAAGAAATCCAAACGCATCGCCGACCATGACGTAGCCATCGCCCGCAACTCTTGTCGAACGATAGGAATAGTCGCGCGTGGCATGATATCCGGACACTCGTTTTGCGCCGGCAATCCTTTCTTTAACTGCAGGACACGCTTCGATTTCTTCGTGATAGACCTCTTCGTGAGTTCCTCGCCCTTTGAACAGGTAGTCAAACGGGGCCACGATTCCCAGACTCACGCGGTTGTTGTGCAGCGGGATGTTCCAGAACCAGCCGTTCTTGCTCTCCGTCTGCAGCACCACCGTTGCACCTTCGTCACGACCCGTGTCCCGATAGGCACCCTCCCAGTATGTCCAGATCGCGCCCTTGTTGAGTACGGGATCCCAGATGCGAAGTTTGAGTCGGTTCATCAGCATGCCGCTCTGACCACTGGCATCCACCACGACTTTGGCGTTGACCTGGGCAGTCGTCCCATCGGGCCGCTGAATGCGAATGCCCGTGGCGCGATCACCGTCGAACAGGACATCCAGCACGCGAACACCTTCGTGCGCATCCACACCGTGTTCGCGGGCGTTGTTGAGCAGCATCAGGTCGAACTCACTGCGCTCGACCTGCCACGTTTGTGAACATTCATGCGGCTTGTTGTCGGAGAAGTAAAACGGCGCAGATGATTTTCCGCTGGCACTCACGAACTGCACACTGTGCTTGTGAACAAAGTGGCTCTTGCGCATCTTGTCCAGCATGTTCAGACGCTGGAGAACCCAATATGTTTCAGGAATCAACGATTCACCGATGTGATATCGCGGAAATGTCTCTCGCTCAAACAACTGAACCTTGTAGCCTTTTTGCGCGATCAACGTGGCGGTGGTTGAACCAGCCGGGCCGCCTCCGATGACAACCACATCGGTTTCAATAATTGATTGGGGTACATCGTTAAACATCGAAAACCTCGTATAGTGTTCGTGGTGCGGCACTCAGCTTTTGCCCCAACGCCGTCGCGTGGGAACCTGGTTTTCAGTTTCCGCCGAAATTTGCCGCGCTGACGCTTGCGACCTTCGACCAATGGCATCGACTTAATCGTTTTTTAGTGAGCGGTACGGCGCTAGCCGCCGGTGTTTTGCTGCTTTTTCAGGAACAGTTACCGGTGGCTAGCAGGGTGTTGATTTAATACCAACCCGAAGCGCCAGCGAGGCAGAAACGGCTGAATTCCTCGCTGGCGCTTCGGGTTGGTAAGATCATGAGCCCCAAAAATCACTAAATCAACAGACCACTAGCGCCATTCCGCTCACTAAGTCCACGCCATTGGATCTTAGACCGGCAACAAACACTTGTCCAGACAAGTGTTGTCTAAACAGACAAGGTGCCGTAACAGAAAAGCGTTGCTTCACCTGGCAAATCGTTCACAGCGCAAAGAGAAAGGGCACTCGTGTCCATGACTCGAGCGCCCTGCCGGGTATTCAGAATGTGAGAATCTGCCGAAAATCAGCGGTCAGAAATTAAAAGCCCCGCTGCAGTTTTTCCTTTTCGGCGGCCTGCTTTTGAGAAGCCTGAACCTGATTGGTGAGCTTAAACTCCGGTCCCGCCGGGAAGTACTGCACGTCGTCGGTCAGGTAGTCCGGCGAGGGCAGAGTCTGCCCGCCGATAGTTGTCTGACAACCGGTCAGGAGGGCACTTGAGGCAATAGCTGCGACAAGCGTCAACAGAATTCCGGGGCGGCCTTCGATTGTCTTCACGGATCTTACCTTCGTTCGACGGTGACAATTCGGTCAGCAGATCGCCAACCGATGACGATCGTTGCCTGCATTCGGCGCGTCTCGCTCGTCCTTGGTGTTCATCGACGTGACTCCCCGCTAGATTTCATAGAATCGTTGTCATCGTTACATCTTTTCTCCAGACCATCTGAAGATCGAACGTGCATCGGCAGAACCTGCCGATGTCAGTCCTCATTCACTTTGAAAGAAGTGCCTCCATGCGAATTGCCGGTATTCAGACAGACGTCGTCTTCCGCGACATCAACGCCAACCTGACGATTCTGGAATCTCATGTGCGTTCCGAAGTCGCTCAGGGCACTCACCTGACCGTCTTCCCTGAATGCTTCAATACGGGCTACTGCTTCGATTCGCTCGACGACGCGATGTCGCTGGCGGAGACTGTTCCCGGACCAACGACCGAGCGCATCGCACGGCTCAGCAGAGAACTCCACACATTCGTCGTCTGCGGGATGCTCGAAAAATCCGGCACGCAGATGTTCAATACGGCGGTGCTCATCGGCCCTGAGGGACTGATCGGCAGTTATCGCAAGATTCATCTGCCGTATCTGGGAGTCGATCGGTTCACCACACCGGGAGATCGCCCGTTTGAAGTGTTCGAAGCCGACGGTGTGCGCATCGGGATGTTGATCTGCTACGACGGCGGATTCCCGGAAGCCGCGCGCGTGCTGGCGATTCGCGGGGCCGACATCATCCTGCTGCCCACCAACTGGCCACCGGGCGGCGAATATATGGCGCAGTTCTCGATCAATTCGCGCGCGATGGAGAACGGGGTGTATTTTGCTGCCGTGAATCGCATCGGGACGGAAAATGGATTCCGGTTCATCGGCAAGAGTCGCATCTGCAGCCCGGTCGGTGCGACGATGACCTGTATTGACAATGACTCACCGGGAATTATTCGCGCGGACATCGATCCTGTCGCCGCCCGCACCAAACGCATCGTGCGTGTTCCCGGAAAACACATCATCGATCGCATGGCCGATCGCCGTCCGGAAATGTATGGCGCGATCTGCGAACCTCATGATCTCAAACGCCCGGGGCGCGACGAGCAGGTTTCGGATTGACCCACTGCTGCTCAGCTTCGTTCAGTGGCGGGTCAAGCGCGGCATCATATTTGACGGACAAATCGTAGCGTGCTCGCTGATAGACGGTCTCGAATACTTCCTGCAGCGAGATAATTGCGTCGTCGTCGCCGAGTTTGAGCGGGATCGGAATCGAAGGCAGTTTGTCACGCAGCGTCCATGCGTAGACTTCACAACGTGGCCGACGATTTGCACGACTGATGATTGCGTAATAGTCGCCCGGCGGAAGCGAGCCGACCACCGGCAGACGTATTCCGCCACGCAAAAAATCCAGTTCAACGAGGTGCGTGGGGCTGGACAGAAACTCTTCCCGTTTCGTCAGATACTCATGACGCCCATCGCCGTTACGGCGTTTATTTGACGGTGACAGCAGTTCGATCACGGTGACGACCTGCATCGTTTCACGATCACGCACAACAAGATAGGTTTCCCGACGCTCAATGGGCATCGGCAATTCGCATTCAGCGGTCATTGTCCCTGGAACTCGCGACAAACGTCCGGTGGCCAGACCCGAATCGACAGCAACGACGGCGATGTCCGCACGACGCATGGTCTCAGGTTCTGTACCGACCCGTTCCACATACACACGTCGCTCAACACGGACAAGGTAGTCCGGTTCCAATGAAGGGCTGAGAAATTCTCGCAGCACCGTATTGAATGTGGTATGAAAATCGTCCCATTCCTGCGACTCAAGGAACGGATCCATACCGGGATATGGGGATGGCATTGCAGGTAATCTCCCATCGATCTTCAAGTGCTGTCGGGATGCTCAGAATCGCTCTGTGCGTTTGTTGCTTCCGCCAGAAAGGTCCAGCCACAAGACGCGCAGGTCGTTTCTGTGTCCGCCATTTCGCATCCGCATGCCAGGCAGCGGGTGCTTTCGCCTGTATCGTCTCCAGGGCGTTCGGCAGCCGTGCGTGCTTCCGAGCGTTCGACAATTTCCCGGGCAGTCTTCAGTTGTGAGGAATCGACCAGGATTCGCGGAAGAGTGTTCCACCCCAACGGGATTTCGCCAACGGCGCTCTGCAGCAATTCGCCCTCAATGCGAACATCGACACCGGCATCCTCCAGCGCCATCCGAATCGCGTGAGCCTGCATCAGGTTCTTCGGCCGGTAGATCTCAACGAACTCGGGCAGGGAAGTTGTCATCGTGGGCGGACTCCAGAAAGCGAAAACGCTGCTCAGCAAACGTTGAGAGTTGAGTATTCCTGAGAAGATTTTTGGCAACGCATCATTTTGAGATCGACTAGATGTAG
>JANOUN010001496.1:0-10079 GCA_031416875.1 Planctomycetota bacterium
CACATCGCCATTCTGAATCCGCTTCAGCAACGCCAACGCACTGACAGTCTTGCCATCGTCTGGCGTATCAAAGCAATAGAGCAGTCGCGGTGCTGGGTCGTCGGTGATCCGGAAGACGACGACGTCGGGGGAAAAATCAAAGAGGAAGCGACCATGATTGCCAGCCACCGTTCGTAAACTTGAAATACCCTTGAGTGCCGTGACGGCGCGGTGTTTCTCTCGCAGTCGCTCGGGAGTCATTGCGATCCCATACTGATATCGAGTGGCATGAACTTCGGTTCCGTAAGGGACTGGATTCGTTCCTTTCTTTGCTGCAGACGGCGTTGCACCTGGAGAAGCAGCGTTAAATGTGACATCGCCGGCCCACGGAGTAAGTGAAACGGCTCGCGTGATTTCAAGCACGGCCCGGCGCACATTTGCTGAACCTGCTTCACCTTCAACACTCGCGGCTTCTGCCGACATGAAGCCAAGTAAATCGTCGTCAATGAACGTTGCAGCCTTTTCCTTGGCCCATCCTTTGAATGTATGATCCTGCCATACGTTCGCACGTTGAACTTCATCCCAGGAACGATTGGTTGTCTCAGATTCGGCAAGCAGACGCCTGAGTGCAAATCGAATGGCTTCAGCACTCACCGTCGAATGTGGCTGCCCCTGCCAGATCAGCTTTTGAAGGGTCGTAATGTTTCCTTCCGTTTCGGCGCGATTGTTCGCAGCGGTTCCGTGGGAAGTGACAATGTTTGCAAAGACGTGCAGACTCATGTGGAAATCCTGTTCTGTGAATGAAAAATGTTGAATGATTAACTGGCCACCAGTTTGAACCAGGCGTGGTTTCATGTTGCCGATGCCAGATTTAGAATGTTTACTCCGACGCTTCGTCAGTCGTTTCTGTAACTTCAATATCCTTCGCACCTGTACCCGAGTAGCTGGCCAGCGCCAGTAACGACAAATCGCGAGAGAGTTGCCATTTCTGTTGGCTGCTTAGCCATGGAATCACCGTCTCCCATTGCTCGCGAAGTACGCTGTTCATCCCTGCCCGCGAAAACAGATCGCAGATTGAATGGCGAAACTGATCCGCCGTCTTCGCACCGGCAAACGCCAGTCGCCATTTGTCGAATTCGCCCTTCATGCGATTCTTCATGGCCCCCTGTTTCCCTTTGTTCTCACCCGCTATTGCCCCGAGTCTACGTCGAAGTGCTTCATGCACGGCGCGGACAATGGCACCTTCTCCCTGATCCTGCCACAAGATTTTCTCGGTCATTGCTTTTAGTCCTTCCTTTTCAAAAAAGAGTTTCGATCGCTTGGGTTTCTTTGAGACAGGGTCCATCTTTGTCATCAGATCTACAAAGCCCTGATACCACGGCTGACCTCGAGCCAGATTTGTGGCTACAAGTGGTCTGACGATGCTGTCCACCCAGAACGATTCTGTTCGTTTGGTGACAACTTTCGCCTTTCCGCGACCGCTGGATTCTTCGACATCCCGCGACACAATGCGCGGGCGTAATTCGTTCATGGCAATCGAGAATTGGTTCAAGCATTCTTCCCGTCCGGCCGGGACAGTGATCGTGTCAACGCGTGACTTTTGCTGCGACGCCCACGGAGTTGGCTGAAATGTCACCGCGTGGCAGGCGAGCAAAGCCGCTTTGTGCGTTTCCGTCTTGGCCCGAATTCGTAGTTGCGTTTGCAGTGCCGCATCACTGGCAACCGTTATCTGACATTCCCGCGTGGTGGTCGGAGTCATCGCCTGTCGTACGGCCGGAAACGTTGTGAGGTCAACGACGTCGGGGACCAGCAAAACGCCGCTTCCTCGGTTGATGGACAACGGCAGACAGCCAATAATCGCAAAATACAACGGCAGGATCAGTGCAGGTAGTTCCTGAATTTGTGTTGGTCCGTCGAATGCATTATGTCGCACGATGGCACCTGGACAGAGTGGCCCGACGACCTTTATCGGTTTGCATGACAGTCTCCCCTTGCTGTCGGTCAGGTCCTTCCATCCATTCTGATGCTTATACGACATACAGGCCTTGAATTCGTACTGAATCGATTTCTTAGGGTCCTCGTCGGGATTATAAGTCAGGACCGTGGCGTTCTTCGCAAGTTCTCGAGTGAGGCCGTGCTGCAGAAACGTCAAAGTGATTCCTTGCTGCAGATAGGCACGGACCGGGTGCGAAGGCGGAGTCTTTTGATATTGTCCGGGCAGGAAGAACAGGTCTTCTTTAGTTTGAAACGAATACAGAAACAGTGCCTTCAGCCACTCTGCTGCATTTTCCGCTTCGCCAAACTCCAGTGTGATTGACTGCTCAGTGATTTTCCACGGCGGCTTTTCGTTCGTCCATTTTCCGCCCGGACAATCAGCGGCTTTCCATTGTTTCGCCCGGACGTCGCGTTCCATCGCTTTCAGACTGCACGCAAGTCCTCCAAGACCTGCACGATGCAGCATCGACATGCCCGGCGCAAACAGGTTGAGCGTGAGAATCGAGGGAGCTTTTGTTTTCACTGTTGCTGCCATTGTGCACCTCTCTGATTGTCGTAATGAATTGATCCCAGCGGCGCGACCAGGAAACCGTTCGGGTCTTTCCAGGTTTTCCAATCAGGATGCCGGGGTTGTGGCATTGGAATCGCCACTCGCATGAATTCCGAAATGTCCCGCCGACACCGCTCCGCATCTTCTCCGGCCATGACAACAGTGACGCCCGGGGATGGATCGCGTACGGAATCGACCAGCGTTTTCGGCCCACCGTCGATCCATGAACTGGGGCCAACGTTTGGCACTTCACCGGCAGCCAGCGACTGCCATGCGGCTGCGAGATTCTGCTGGCTGATATTGTGGTTGCCTAAAGCCGCCAGCCACGATCGTGTTTGGTTCAGCCAATCGGGAAACGTTTTCTGATCGTACGGCAATTCTCGCAATTTCCCATTTTCATCATACGGTTCGACGATAATGAACGGCATTGTAGGAGGGCCGGGCTCGCCGTTCTCCGGTGGCACGGCGTGCCGATTCAGGCGTCCCAGTCGTTGAATCAATGATGGAACCGGCGCAGTTTCTGTGATCAAGAGCGTAGCCGAAATATCCAGACTCATTTCTGCAACCTGGGTACAGACAGCAATGCAGCCGTTGCCGACCGACTTGCGATCAAAGGCACCGATGACGTCCCGGTGCTGTTTGACTCGATCCTCGTAACGAAACCGACTGTGATAAATCAGCGGCCGGTACATCGCGAACTGATCCGCGACATTCATCGCTCGATCTACCGTATTGCAGATCCACAGGACTCGTCCGTCCGCTTCGATTTCCTTTCGGGCACGATCCAAAACGTTGTCGGCGGATTCCTGATGATATCGAGGCAATGCTTCCAGCAATGGTGGCCCTGGAATGACACAAAGTGTTTCGTTTTCCACTGCGAGAATTGTTTGCAGTGCCTTCAAACTGGGTTCGGGCAGGCTCGCGGTCATAAGCAAAACTTTCAAGCCTCTTAAATCTGCAAGAAATCGCAGCAGACAGCCGAAAAGCTTTTCATCGTACGCATGAATCTCATCGAACACAAAGGCCGACTGTGCCAAGGCAGGCCAGGCATAGAGGCCACGTCTCTGGTTCTGCATGATCCCAAGTACGGTATCCACGGTGCAGCAGACGATGGGGGTCGACCATGAGTTCAGTGACTGAATCCGAAGCAGGACATCATCATCGTCGCTTTCAACAGCATCCAGGATCATCTTCAAGTCGATAACGGAACGACTGTGAAAGAGTTTGGCTCCCAGCTTCGACTGGTGCGTCGTTTCGTCAAAAAGATATCCCCGGAACCCTTCAGTAGCGGTGCCCGTCGTTGGATAGGAAAAGAACACACGTTTCTGCGGACATTGCCGAGCCGCCCATAACCACGCAGCAACTGTCTTTCCCGATCCGCAACCGGCATTGACGAGAGTCACTCGATGTTTGGATTCTGCAATCTGTGATTGAAACGGTCGTTCAGCGGCACCGTTGAGCCGCTCACCGACAAGTTGTTCCAGATCTTCAGGCTCCGGACGAATGCTAAGCGTCTCATGAATCCAGTCTTCCTGTCCGGCATTGTCAATGCGACGTTCCGTCAATGCAGAACCCGCAACGTCGGCAGCGACCACACACGCCTTCGCGGCTGCACACAGCCGGTAATCCTCCCGGTTCATGTTCTCGTGTCGAGCAGCGGCTTGAGTGATTTCGCGATGAATTAACGTAATGGTGTCCTGTGGATCTCCCGTGATGAAACAGAGTTCCTCAGCATTGACCGAAGGATCTCCACCGAACGGACTGATTTCAGCGAGCCACTTCTCAACCAACCGAAAGTCAAAATGGTTGTACAACACTTTCATTGATGATCCAGCACCATTGACAGAAGATGGTGGCGTTGGGCGATTCATGGATGGATGGTGTCCGCAGACACACCAGGCCACGATGTCAACATCCGCAGGGTTCCTAAGAATTTGTCGCATCCACGACTGAACATGCGGCTTTTGCAGCCATGACCAGGAAACCCATTCATGTCGCAGAGCCTGTCGAAAGTCGTATGCCCTTCGTTCAACTGACCTTAAGATCATTCCTTGAAAGTGATCGTTCGCTTTACCGACATCATGAACGGCAGCTGCAACGGAGGCGATTCGAATGAATCGTTCTTCCTGATCCATGTCGATCCTGAACGCAGACAACATGTCGCTGGCTGTTACACGCAGAATCGACAAGCATGCCGCATAGACGGCTTGCAGATGCCCGAGGACCGTCGCTTCGTGAGGAATATGGCCGTTGTCCGACTTTATGCTTTTTGCAAGTAGTTGTTGATGTTCGGTCATTGTTCTTTGTTACTTGGTGGCCGGAGTTCCCAACGGTGTGGATCGCCGCCTGAAGGCGGGACTACAAACTTAGCTTTACAAACACACCACACCCCATGTGCCGTCTTCCGCCGAGGCCGGATTCCTGGAGGGTGATGGATTCGCTGGCAAGAAGGCCTTCGAGGATGACTTCGAAGCCGACGACTTCTTTGTCGCGGATCTTGATGGTGCGGCGCTTGCCAACCGTCAGGATCACTCGTTCGCTAATTTCAAGAGCGTCCAGTTGTCGGCGGACGGCCTGAGCGAAAGTTTCGGCGTCCTGAAAGCCTTTGATGGTGACGAGGCGGCTACGAAGAGCCGTCGCTGGTTCCAAGCCCTGGACTTTGGGAACTCCGAGTCTCACTTGTCGGTCGCCGATGGTGACCGTTTTCCCGGCTAAACCGACCAAATCGCCAATCCGTTCCTGCGGCGTTCGCACCTTGATCGTGCTCCAGGGCATCAACTGAAGCATCCGATCGCCAATCTGACGGCCTCGAATCGGATGCACGGCGATGCCGTTCTCCGCATGAACAGTCGATAATGCTCTGGAAAGGCCAGCGTACAGGTGGTACCCGTGATCAACAGCGATCGCGGACGTGGAAAAAACGGGAAATTCAAGGTCAAGTTGCATGGTTGGACTCCTATTTGTCATTTTCTTCAATCGTTGGTAGTCCCGGCTTCAGCCGGATGAGTTCAGTTCCGCCTGAAGGCGGGACTACGAACTTGGATCGACCGCTGCATCAAACTCAATGTATCGTGCCAGCATCCTGCGAAGGTCGTTTGAAATCTCTTCTATCAGTTCCTGTGGTGCCAGCACAGTCGCATTCGCCCCGAAGGACATGATCCAGCGTTTGATTTCCTGAGTATCCGGCAGGCTGAATTCGGCGATCAATGAACCATCGGCCTGAGGCGTCAGTTTTTGGCTGCCGTGCCAATTGGATTCCTGAACGTACCGAGCAACGTCGCGTGCGAAATGGATGCGGATGGTCTGCAATTCCGTCGAGCCGCTGCGGAAGACTCCGAAGCTGTGTTCCAGCCATTCGGCGAGGTCGAAGTTCTGCGGAACCGCTGCCAGTAATTTGGTGGGATGCACGTCTTCGATGCGGTCCATCTTGTAAGTCCGAATCTCGCCGCGACGACTGGACCACGCGATCAGATACAGACTGCCTCGGTGAAAGACAAAACCCTGAGGATAAACTTCCTGCTCGACAGGTTCCGTGGAGCGATCCGACTGGTAGACGATCAGAGACACAAGGTGATCCTCAACGGCCACCATCAGACGATCAATCAGTTCGCTGCGTTTTGTGTAGTCGCTGGCACCCACTGTAGTTGCATGAAGTGATGCGGCCAGCTTCTTCAGATAATTGATCGCTGAAGGACCGAGGGCTCCTCTAATTTTGCTGAAGACTTTCTGCTGACCATCCCAGAACGGCGTCCCAGCCAGTGGTTCCAGAAACTGCCGTCCCATGTAGATTGACAGCAGGTCAGTAATCGTAAACCCGAAATTGTCCTCAAAGCCCTCGACACGCCAGCGCTTGACACCTCGAAAGCCGACGGATTCGCGAACTCGAAATCCGGCAACGCCAAGATCGTTCAGGTCCCGTCGAATTGTCTCGATCGAAACAGACATGTCCTCGTGCAGCTCCTTCACGGTGTAGCCAACTCGCGCATCTGCGAGTTGCCGCAGAAGCCGCCATTGACGTATCATTGATTTGGATTCGCTCATCGTGACTGCAACTGTACCGGGCAGGTTGGTCAGTGAGTCCCGCGTCGGAGACACGGGGCACATTGCGGCGGCGGTTTCTGCCGAACCATTCGGATGCGTCTGGCTGCTGCTTGTGAAGCACGCATGTCTGCCCGTTTTTGAGCGGTCGATCTGGCGAAACTCTGCGGCTTGTTCCGACACGATCTGGCGATTCGTTGAAAATCTCAAACCTTTAGGAAACGGTCGAAGCGGTCAAAACTCATTTCGGCCGAATGACATCTCAAAGCGTGTTTTGTTTCCAGGAGCGACGAAGCAGGACGCAGAGAAGGATCTTTCCGGAGAGGTCAGGATGACTTTGAAACCGTGGATACGCAAGACGTCATTTCAGATACTGATGCTGGCGGCTGTGGCATCGCCGGTCTGTTCTGCCGGTGAAGCAAGCACGGCCCAGGCAGTAAAACCCAGCAGTTGCGCTCCGGAAGGCTGCGCTGCAGACCAACCGATCAATGCAGGCTGCGGCGAAGCAGTCTGCGGAGAAGATGTGGGTTGCCCGAGCTGCGACTACAAGGTGCTGGATCTCAATACCCTGTTCGACAGCGTGGCGGGTGACAAGCCCATCTTCCCGTGCCTGAAGGATCAAAAAGTCGGCGACCTGAAGTACAGTGTTGGCGCTGAGCTTCGTTACCGCTACATGAACGAACAAAATCGCCTGCGACCTGGCGGGCCGGGCCAATCGGCGTATGATCTCTGGCGTTTCACGCCTTATGTACAAGCCAACTACAACGACTTCATCGGAGGTTATGTACAGGCAATTGATGCGTCCATGTTTGGGCTGGACGCGCCGTACACACCCACGGCGATTGACATCAATCGGACTGACATGCTGCAGATGTACGCGGAGCTCAATCTGGGTGAAGTTGGTGACGGCAAATTGAAGTACCGTTACGGTCGCCAGTTCCTGCAGTACGGTTCGCAGCGTCTGCTGTCGCCTCTGGGCTGGGGCAACACGTTTCGTAACTTTGAAGGTCACAAGTTGATCTACACCAACAGTGACTGGGACATTGATGCTTTCTCCATGCAGAGCGTCAACGGGGCCTCCGGCAACAAAAATCACCCTTACAGCTTTGACCATGCGGACCAAAGTCGCTCGATCAGCGGTGTCTATTCCACGTTCAAGGGCATTGAAAACAGTACGTTTGATTTCTACTACCTGTACTTTGATGAAGAAGAGTCCAGTGCAGCCCTGATGGATGGCAGTCGTCATACGATTGGTTCACGCGTCGCCGGTAAGAAGCCCGTTAAAGACGGCAAGAAACTGGTTGGCACCTGGAACTGGGATGCCGAAGGCGCATTTCAGTTCGGAGAGGACAATTTTGGCTCCCCCGCGTACCGCGATGTTCAGGCAGGGATGGTCGGTGCCCTGGGCGGATACACGTTTGAAGACGTCACATGGAAACCATCGCTCGGTGGTATCTTCTATTGGGGCTCAGGCGACAAGGATCCAGCGACCGGTACGATCAATACGTTTGAGGTGCTGTATCCACTCGGCCATGCGTACTGGGGACAGATGGACAATCTGGCTGGCCAAAATCTGCTGGACTATGGTGTTCAGGCGGGCCTGAAGCCTCACGAAAAATTCACTCTCGTCAGCCAGTGGCATTACTTTGAGCAGGCTCAGGCTTCAAAAGTCCTCTACAATCTTGCAGGAACCGCATTGCCGGGCAGCGGAAGCCCCGGCCTGGGGAATGAACTGGACATTGTCGGTACATGGACCTACAGCAAAGCATTTAACCTGCAGGCGGGATACTTCTGGTTCTTCTACGGCGATGCCATCACCCAGGGTCCGCTTGCTCGACCCGATGCAGAACAGTTCTATCTGCAGGCAACGTATACTTTCTGATAAACCCCCTGGCCGTTGATTGTACAGACTGCAGGCACAGCTATCGCAGATGTGTTACGTTGGCCGCACAGGCTTTGTAGGATGGCTGGCGGGAGTAAGGGTCAAAGACGGCGTCGGTCAGGCGGTTGGATGCCTCATAGTGCATTGGCAGGAACAACTGCCCGACGGGAATTGTGGGCGTCACGACTGCGGTGGCTCGGGCTTCGCCGCGTTGCGACGAGACACGCACAATTTCATGGGGCCGGATCGACAACCGACGCGCGTCGGCAGGATTCATCTCAACGTACAACGATTCCGGATAGAGCTTGCGGAGTACCGCAGACTTGGCGGTGCGGGTTTGCGTGTGCCACTGCGAAGCAGTCCCGCGTCCGGTGAGCAACACAAACGGATACTTCTCGGTGACCTTCTCCGGCATTGGGCGTGACGCTTCAAACAGGAATCTGGCGCGCCCATCGGGATGGTAGTAGCGCCCATCTGCAAAGAGCCTACGTTCGCAATCATTTGCTGTCGAACTGTCAGCCAGGTATGGCCACTGAATTCCTCGGGACTCATCCAGATGTCGGTATCCCTCGACGCCGGTAAAGTCGCACGGTTGCCCTGCCGACAGACGTTTCAGCATCTGAAAGACGGCAGCCGGGCTGGTCCAGTCTTTGAACATCTCGCCGCAACCCCATGCATCGGCGATCAACTGGAAGATGTGAAAATCCGCGAGTGCCTGACCGGGGGCTTTGGCAACCTTCTTGATCACACCAATGCGGCGTTCGGAGTTGATAAACGTTCCGTCTTTCTCGCCCCAGCCAGCGGCAGGCAACACCAGATGAGCCTGGCGGGCCGTGTCGGTCGAATGATACATATCCTGCACCACAAGGAAGTCAAGGCGGTCGAGGATCTCACGGGCCTGGGACTGGTTGACCCAGGAATGAGCGGGATTCGTGCAGACAACCCAAAGTCCGCGAATCTTGCCGCGCAGAATGCCTTCCATGATTTCGGGATAGGCCCAGCTCGCAGTCGTCGGAATGCGTTCGGCGTCCATTTGCAGGATCTCAGCCACTTTGCTGCGATGATCGGCATTGGCAAAGTCATGGCCTCCCATCAGATTGGTCGTGTTCGAAAAGAGTCGAGATCCCATCGCGTTGCACTGGCCGGTAATTGAATTGGCTCCCGTGCCGGGTTTGCCCATGTTTCCTGTCATCAGCGCGAGATTGATGATGGCCTGAGCAGTACGAACTCCCTGATGGCTCTGATTGACGCCCATCGTCCACCAGAACGAAACGCGTTTTCCGGAGTGGATCATGTTGACGAATGTGTCGATCGTCGTACTGGGCACAAGTTCACCTCGCCCAAGTCCTACGGCCGACGGAAGCCGGGGTGTAACGGATTGCGGTCATCGACATACCTGCGGGTTTGGGTTGCCCCGGTGGCAACGAATGGCGCCGCAAATACTTTGGCCGCGAAGTAACCGGGGTGCAAAGGATTGGTAATCGGCAAAGCCACGGCGTTACCAGGATTTGGGGTAACCGCCCCTACCTGCGTCTTGTCCCAAAAATAACTCGGATGCAAGGGATTGTTTTGGTCGGCTTCGGCAGTGGTGACGCCGGCCAAGTGAGTTGCTAACAAGCTCGCCACAATAAGTTG
>JANOUN010001497.1:0-5873 GCA_031416875.1 Planctomycetota bacterium
AGATCGCGAAACAAAGGAGGAAAAAGTTCGCCTTCTTCACCAATCGATTCGGCCAGCGACGAACCGCTGGCGATGGCTTTCTGCAGGCGTTGGGCACTGTCGGCGAGGCGCGAGTCGCTTGATTGCTGCGACGAAGTCTGCAGCGATTTTCGAACATCCACACCGGCTTCCAGCATTCGAGCCATCGAACGACTGAACGCGCCTAGCGCCTGCGGAGAAATCTGACGACTGCGAATCATGTGGCCTTTCCTGGGCAATAATTTTATCGGACGTATCAGACTGCCCCGTCAGATGTTCGCCGACGCCGGTCGGGCAATGTGAAATAGCTTAGGGCTGGGATGAAAATAGCAGTCTGGTGTTCTTTAGGCAAGAAAATTACGAGGTAAGAAGATGAGTCGCATTGGAGTTGTTTAATTTTCCTACCCCGTAATCTTCTTGCCATAAATTGCGATTCCGCTTGTTCACCCTCCCGCGTCCGAGGCACAGGGAAAATGTTCCGTGATTGATTGCATCAACTGATTCCTCCTTGTTAAGCAGGGAGTCAGAAGTTTTTGTTTAACGACAAGCCGGAGGCGTCGATGGCGATGGGGCACGCGGTCGCCTGCGGCTTGTCGTTAAACGAGTTATGTCAAATAACGTTTACACCACTGCTTAAATCCGACAGTTATTATTGCGCCGATCCTAAGGAAATGGTGTGTTTCGCTGCCGCTGCACACACCCTACTGGATTGCCGCAGGACGGACCTGTGTTGTTGTAGAATCTGAATTCAGGAGTCCCCGCATGAAATATGCTCGACGCCAAGCGATCAAAGGTATCGGGGGCACGCTCGCGCTGTCACTGCTGCCGAAGTCCGCACACGCATTGCAGGAGGAGGAAAGTACTGCAAAGCCACGCATTCGAATTGGTCAGATCGGCGTCGGGCATGCGCATGCGAACAAGTTATCCGTGTATCGGAAGTCGCCCGATTACGACGTGGTCGGGATTGTGGAACCGAACGCGGAACTTCGCAAACAGGCGGAGGGCCGGGAGCCGTTTCGTGACTTGCCCTGGATGACTCAGGAAGAGTTGCTCAACATGTCGGGACTTCAGGCGGTTCTGGTGGAAACGCACGTCCGCGATCTGCTGAACGTCGCTGAGACCTGTGTCGCGGCTGGCAAGCATGTGCATGTTGACAAACCAGCAGGCGAATCACTTGCACAGTTCGCACGCATTCTTGAATCTGCAGCGCATCAGAAGCTGCTGCTGCAGATGGGCTACATGTATCGCTACAACCCGGCCGTCGTGCTGCTGCGAGACTTCCTGAAACGCGGCTGGCTGGGCGAAGTCTTCGAAGTCCATACCGTGATGAGCAAAGTCGTCGATGCGGCAAGCCGTCGTGAGCTGGCTGCGTTTCGAGGCGGAATCATGTTTGAACTGGGTTGTCACATCATCGATCTGGTCGTCGGTGTGCTCGGCAAGCCCACACACGTCACGGCATTTCCTCAACATGTCCGCAAACACGATGACCATCTGGTGGACAACATGCTGGCGGTGTTCGAATATCCTCACGCCACGGCCACCGTGAAGTCCAGTGCTGTCGAAGTGGATGGCGGTGAACGACGACATTTTGTGGTGTGCGGCACGGAGGGCACGTTTCATATCCAGCCACTTGACAATCCTTCCGCCCGAGTCACCCTGTCAACCGCCCGCGACACGTACGTCAAAGGGTATCAGGACATCACCTTTCCCAAATATGTTCGCTACGTTGATGATGCCGCCGACATGGCGAAAATCATTCGTGGTGAAAAGGCATCCGACTTTTCGCCGGATCACGATCTGGCCGTACAGACATCTCTGTTGAAGGCGTGCGGGCTGTGAGTTCAGTAGCAGTTACCATGCAGAAACTGACCTGCCTGTGCGTCTGGATCGCAGCCACAGCCGCGTTCGCCGATGACGTGGTATCAGGCGTGCCATTTGTCTCCGGCTTCGACCGATTCGGACGACATGCCGACATTGATCCAGTCACTGCCGGTCGTCTGTTGATCACGGAACTCAGTTGCACGGCTTGCCATGCGACTGACGACAAGTTGTTAATCTCAAAACGCGGGCCCGTGCTGGACGGAGCGGGCAGTCGCCTGAAACCTGACTGGGTTCGATCGTTTCTGTTATCGCCGCCGACTTCAAAGCCGGGCACAACGATGCCCGAGATGCTGACAGGATTGCTGCCGGAAGAACGCGAACCAGCAGCCGATGCGATCTCGGCTTTCCTGTCGTCATTGCGGCAGCCGTTTGCCGAAATTAAGGCATCGGGACTCAACCCGGTCCCGATGGAATTCTGGAATCGCGGCAATCCGGAAAACGGCCGCCGACTGTATCACCAGATCGGCTGCGTCGCCTGCCATGAACCCGATGCCGAGTACGAAGTGACGGCGGTCAAGCCATCGCCCCTGGATGAGTTGCTCCAACAACTGGACGCTGATGAACTCAAAGAAATGGGACTGACATCGGCGGCTCGAAAAGTGAATTCCGTACCACATTCTGTATTGGCAGCAAAGTACTTGCATCAGTCGCTGACGTACTTTCTGCTGAATCCGGAGCACACGCGACCGGCCGGTCGAATGCCGAACTTCAGCCTGCTGGCCGTGGATGCGGCTGATATTGCGGCCTGGTTGCTGCGGGGTGCCGCAAAGTCCGGGACGTCAGCTGAAACCACGCCGGAGCCAAGCGCCACGCTCATCGCACAAGGTCGTCAGCTCTTTTCGGATCTGAATTGTACAAATTGCCATTCGATTCAGGGTATGGCCGCCAGGTCATTCGCGAAGCCCCTGGCTGAATTGAACCCAGCATCGAATAGACCGTGCTGGACTATTCCTGTCGCTACAGCTGCTTCCCGCGTTCAGCGAACCGGAATTGAGAGAGCCAGCATCCCAGCGAGGCCCACGGCCCCTCTGGCTTCACGCCAGTGGACCGACGGTTTTCCAACTACAACCGAAAAACAAAACCACGGCATTCGGCCCCACTTGGCTTCACGCCAGTGGACCGCAGGTTTAGAAACTCCACCAAGTTTTCAAACCTCGACTCTACCGACACAAGGTCGGCAGGGGTCAACACACTTGTTTGCGTCGTTTTCAGTTGCCAAACCCGGTAACCATCGGCGTGAAGCCGATGGGGAACCCAAAAAGAAAGGGCAACCAAATTGGACCCTGGATTCCACGCAAACCGCCGCGATCATGGCCGCACTGGCAGCTTTGAATACGAGCGCACAAAATGCCGATCACCTCAGCTTCCACCTGCTCCAGCAAGACTGCTGCGCCTGTCACGAACGAAACCAGCTGGGCGGCATCGGACGGCATCGCAAACCATACTTTGAAACAGCGGGCCACATCGACATCGGTGACGAAGGTCGGCTGCCGCCGACATTGACTGGTGTCGGAAACAGACTCACAACATCATGGATCAGCAGTGTGCTCACCGGCAAGGGCAGCATCCGCCCGTTTATGAAGATTCGCATGCCCGTGTATCCGGCAGATGTCACCACGCCTCTCGCTGCGATGTTCGCGAGGGCCGATGCCGGAACAACGAAACCGCCAAACGCGGAAAAAGTGTTTGCGTCAGCGGATACACAGACACTGGTCGAAGCCGGTCGACAATTGATGGACACGGGCTGCGTGCAGTGTCATCCGTTTAAGGGTGAAGCACTTCCCGGGACCATCGGCGTCGATCTTGAAGGCGTGACGCAGCGCATCCATCCGAACTGGCTGCACGACTTTCTGAAAGATCCCGGATCGCTGAAGGCACGTACACGAATGCCCACGTTTTTCCCAAATGGGCAAAGCCAAAATCGCGAGGTCCTGAACGGGGATATGGAACTGCAGATCTCTGCGATGCACGCCTACCTGAAAGATCTGGACAACCAGCCGCTGCCGGAAAAAATCCAGCAGGCGCGCGATCAGAATTATGAACTCACGCCGACGGATCGCCCCATCGTCCTGCGGACCTTCATGCCGGTCACGGGCATGCATGCGATCGCCGTTGGTTTTCCGCAGCACGTCCATTTCGGTTTCGATGCCGAACAGATCTCCCTGACGCAGGCGTGGCGCGGTCGCTTTCTGGACGCCGAAGGAACATGGTTCATCCGCTTCGCTCCGCCCGCCGATCCGCTCGGAGACAAGCTGATCAGATTCCCTCCAGGAATCGCGGTCGCCCTGTTAGCCGACAAAACATCGCCCTGGCCTTCCGATGCCGCATCTGCCGGAGCAAAATTCTCCGGCTATCGACTCGACAAGGCTGGCGTCCCGACATTTCTCTATTCTGTCCACGGCTTCGAAGTGACCGACCGCATCGAACCCGACGAAGACGGTGGCCTGCGACGCACGATCACGATTCAGGCCGCCGCAGAGTCCAACACCGCAAGCCAACTCTGGTTTCGAGCCCACGTCGGGAAGAGTCTGACCCGAACATCACCGCAGACTGTCGTCAGTGAAACAGGACTCTCAGTCTCTGTAACTCAACCTGACAACCATGGTGAAACTCGTACAGTCGGCAACACCACAGAATGGATCGTCCCCATCACTATCGATGCAACAACTTCCAACACCGTGATTACCGTTGAGTACCTGTGGTGAAAAGGCAGTTGCATGCAACTTAGACCAGACGCACGATTCGATGCTCTCGCAAGACGCATCGCCTGAGTTAGAATCACTTCAGTAAAGTGCAGTTTTGTCAGAAAACTGATACTGAGGCAACTTGCTTCCGGGTACACTTTCAGGCGCGTGGCATTCGCAAAAACAATTCCGTGCTCACGCTTTCCCTCACAGTGATTGCGAACAGGCGACTGACATGACACAGCGAATATGCATCGTGTTCCTGCTGTTGATTGTCATAGTAAATCCTCGGGTGAACGGCAGTGATGACAAGGCCGGGATCGCGCCGGGAACCTGGCAGGAAGCTGCCATGAAGCGAGGCCTGTCCGAAGAAGAAATCGCCATACTGCAGAAGGATGACATCCTGCTGACAAACCAGGAATACCGGCAGATCTATTCGGCGTATTCACATCCCGATATTTCGGTTTTCATCACTTCAGATTCGCTGCTGAATGCCTACCACGTTCTGCTGGAGGAATCGATCGTTCAGCTCGAAGCCAGTCAGGTGTCCCGGCTGTCGGAAACGCTCAAAATGATTCTGACGGATCTGGAGTTGCTTCGGTTCTCTGTCCAGGACCAGCCGGAACTGAACGCTGCTGCTCAACGACGAGCCCGATTGGTAATCGGAATCGCCGTCAGACTTCTGGAAAAGTCTTTTCGTCTGGGCGACGCTGAACTGGATGCCATTCTGGCTGCGGAGTCGGCACGGATTGAATCCGCGCAGGGAGAGTTTCTGCCCGAATGGCTGGGCTCACCAGGCCCATCCTTGCTTGTGATTCACTACAGCCGATTCCGACCTCGCAGTTTTTACACTCGAAATGTCCACCTGGAACGATACTTCCGAGCCGTTTCGTGGCTGCAGGCCATTCCGTTCCGAATTGAACAGGATGAAGAACTGTTGGCCATGCTGATGCTGGGACATGCGCTTCGAGTTCAGCCCCCTGGACCTGAGGATGAGGCGGACAACTTCGATCGCTTCGAGTCATCAGAAAAAGCGAAGAACACATTTCGGCACTATTATGAGCTCGTTGGTGAACCCGATTTGCCCGATATTCTTGTTGCAGCGGATGAAGCATACGGGCTTCACGTTTCGACACCAGAGATGCCTGACGAAGAGATGTCTGAGGAGGATGCGATCGAGGAGCAGGATCCGGAGAACGAGATTCCCGAGGCAGAAAGTTTCGACGATCCGAATGATGGCCAGACCAAGTAGTCCAGAGGATTCGGGGGACAATTCGGCGGCGGGGCTGG
>JANOUN010001498.1:0-1687 GCA_031416875.1 Planctomycetota bacterium
TTTTTCAAACCATAGTTAATAACAAAATTGGTTGCTGTTTTCGAAATAATTCATAATGGGGGCTTATTTCTTGCTAATCCAGCTACCTGTTTTGTTAGTAGGTAGGGTGTGACAAACGGCTGACAAGCCGTGCAGGCACACCAGTTTGCAATTGAACTCATGGTGTGCCTGCGTTCGCGATGCTCACTTGTCACACCCTACAAAAACTCCGGTTCTCAATGTCAATGTGGTTCAAATTAACCCTGCGATCGGCTCGCCAAAATAAATCTGCTGCGGCCGTTGAAATTCGTCGTGCCAAACGGCTGTCGCCGGAATTCCCAGCGCACTGTACATCGTCGCCGCCATGTTTTCCGGCTTCTGCGGATTGCTCGCCGGATACGCGCCGAGTTCATCCGACGAACCGATGACCGTTCCGCCTTTCACACCGCCGCCGGCAAAGAATACGCTCTGCACGGCACCCCAGTGATCGCGACCGGCATCAGGGAACGATTCAGACAAAGTCGACAGCTTTGGAGTTCGACCGAATTCGCTCCCCATGACAATCAGAGTCGTATCGAGTAGTCCCAGCGATTGCAGATCGTCCAGCAGCGCACACACAGCGCGATCGGTTGGCGGCAGCAGTTTGTTTTTCATCCGATGGAAGATGTCGCCGTGAGTATCCCAGCACTCGTTGTTGCCGAGATTCACCTGAATCAGGTTGACTCCGGCCTCCACCAGCCGCCGCGCCATCAGCAAAGACCAGCCGAAGCTGTTGCGACCGTATCGATCCTGAGTCTTCTCATCGGCGTTCGTCACGTCGAAGGCATTTCGCACGGTCGGTTCTGACAGCAGCGAAATCGCCGACTGTCGGAATTCATCATAGTGCTTCGCGTTGGCGGATTGCTCCAGTTCGCGTCGCTGCCTGTCGAGCACATTCAGCAGACTGGTACGGGAACTCATGCGAGTCATCGTCATGCCGGGCGACAATGCCAGGCTGGGCGCCTGGAAGACTCGATCATCCGGTGATGTCGGAGCTTTCTTCGTTTCGTTCGGAAACGTGTACTCCGGATACGCTCCCCGCCAGAACGGGTTTCCATAGGGCGACGCTTCAACGAAGAACGGATCACGATGAGATCCCATCAGCCCGCCAAAGGCTCCCGGAATTGTTCCGCCCGACCAGTGTACCAATCGCTCGGGCAGCACAATGGCCGGAGGCAGATTGCTGCGAGCCGGCAGCGCGTCTCCAATCGTCGATGCGATTGAAGGAAAATCGGTGGAACGCGGCTGCCGGTCACCACGAAATCCCGGCGTCGCACCGCTGCGTCCGGTGAGCATATAGTAATGCCCGAGCGTGTGATCATTGCTGGGATGAGTCAACGATCGCACGACCGACCACAATGAACTTCGCTGAGCCAGGCCCGGAAGATGTTCGGTGATTTCGAGGCCCGGCGTTTGAGTCGCGATGGAACCAAACTCGCCGCGCACTTCCAGAGGTGCCTGAGGTTTGGGGTCGAAACTTTCGTGCTGTGACAGGCCGCCCGAGAGAAAAATGTAAATGCAACACTTCGCCGTGCCCGCCGCACGTGTCTCTGAATCTGCTGCCTGTAATGATCGCAGGTGATTGCTGCCCATGCCAAGCAATCCAATGGCACCGGCCTGCACCGCGGTCCGACGGGAGACCTGCGGATGGAGGAGATTTTGATTTTGG
>JANOUN010001499.1:0-5741 GCA_031416875.1 Planctomycetota bacterium
ACCCAGCACCGGACGTTTGCAGCGATTATTGTCGAATAACGCATCGACAGACTGCTGCAACATGCGCTTTTCGTTGCGGACGATGACTTCCGGAGCGTTCAGGTCAACCAGCTTCTTCAGACGGTTGTTGCGGTTGATGATACGGCGATACAGGTCGTTCAGGTCGCTGGTGGCGAAGTTGCCGGAATCCAGCAGGACCAGTGGACGCAGATCCGGGGGAATCACGGGAATCACATCCAGGACCATCCACTCCGGTTTGTTCTCACTGTCGCGCAGCGCCTCAACGATCTTCAGACGTTTGATAAGATCCTTAATCTTCTGCTGACTGCCGGTCTTTGCCAGTTCCGTGCGCAATTCGCCGGACAATTCAGCCAGGCGCATTGAGGCCAGAAGTTTCTTGATCGCTTCCGCACCCATGCCGATTTCGAACGTACCATCACCATAATCGCGTTTTGCCTGACGTGCCTCTTCCTCCGTCAGCATCTGACACTGCTTCAACGGAGTGTCACCAGGTTCAATGACTACGTAGTCCTGGAAGTAGATGACCTTTTCCAGCGACGTCGTCTTCATGTTCAGCAGCGCGCCGAGGCGGCTGGGCATGGATTTAAAGAACCAGATATGCACAACCGGCGCAGCCAGTTCGATATGCCCCATGCGCTTACGCCGGACACGGCTGTGCGTAACCTTTACGCCACAGCGGTCGCAGATCATACCCTTGTACTTCATGCCGCGGTATTTTCCGCAGGCACATTCCCAGTCCTTTTCAGGCCCGAAAATTCGCTCGCAAAACAAGCCGTCCCGCTCAGGCCGGTAAGTTCGATAGTTGATCGTTTCCGGCTTTTTGACTTCGCCAAAAGACCAGCTGCGAATGTCGTGTGGACTCGCAAGACTGATTTTCACAGACGCGTAGTCGTTGACTCGATCAAATGTACCTTCGGTGACACTCACGCACGAATCTCCTCAAAGTGGAGGTTCAAAAAGCAGTGTCCGATCCGGAGAGTCCGGTTCGGCCTTCGCCTTTTGGATCTGGAAACAATTCTGGAATCGCCGCCGGATGTTCCGGCGACTTGCTGGCTTCTGGACTCAGTCAGTTCGGATTGAAGTTTAGTCAATGCGAACGAAGCTGGAGCAGAAACCGATCAACCACTCCGGCTGGCGGAGTGGCCTAGGGGGATTGTCATGTTCAGTGGACGGATTTCTCAAGCTGCAGGTTCAGACACAAACCGCGAATTTCGTTGTTCAACACATCAAAGCTGGCAGGTGTGCCGGCTTCCAGGGTGTTTTCGCCCTTCACCATGCTCTCGTAAATCTTGGTACGGCCTTCGACGTCGTCGCTCTTGACTGTCAGCAACTCTTGAAGAATGTAAGCAGCTCCGTAAGCTTCCAAAGCCCACACTTCCATTTCTCCAAATCGCTGACCGCCGAATCGTGCCTTGCCACCCAGCGGCTGCTGAGTGATAAGCGAGTACGGTCCAGTGGCTCGGGCATGCACTTTGTCATCAACAAGGTGATGCAGTTTGAGCATGTAAATCTGGCCCACAGTTGTGCGCTGTTCCTGACGTTCACCTGTGCGACCATCGTGCAGATACGCCTTGCCGTCTTCGGGCAATCCGGCTTCCTGCATGGCCAGTCGCACTTCTTCTTCTGCAGCTCCGTCGAAGACCGGACAGATGGCGCGATAGCCCAGCTTCGCCGCTGCCCAGCCAAGGTGAGTTTCCAGAATCTGCCCGACATTCATACGACTTGGAACACCCAGCGGGTTCAGAATGATGTCGATTGGCGTTCCGTCTTCGAGGAACGGCATGTCCTCGATCGGCAGCACCTTCGAAATCACCCCTTTATTCCCGTGACGTCCGGCCATTTTGTCGCCGACAGAAATCTGTCGCTTGGAAGCAACGTACACCTTCACCATCTGCAACACACCGCTCGGCAGTTCATCGCCGCGTTTCATGCTGTTCAGACGATGATCTTCGCGATCGATGACATCTTCGACCAGCACCCAGCTCTCGCGCACCACCTTGCGAGCGGCAGTTTTCTTCTGAGGGCTGCGAATGTCCATGTCTTCGAAATGCGTATGAAATCGACGAGCATAATCGGCCACAGCCTTCGGATCTTCCAGCTTCGCCAGCTGGCGACCATCAGAATCCGTGACCGGCTGTTCCAACGCAGCTTCCAGCTCGACGAGGAACGTCTTGAATGTTGCCGCGATTGCGACTTCATTTTCCTTTTCGACCTTTTTCAGTTCGTCTTCAAATCGCTTGCGTTCGATTTCTGACAGACTCATCCGACGTGAAAACTTCTCCGTGTGAATGACGATACCGCCGACACCGCTCGGGACTTCCAGGCTTTCGTTTTTCACGTCTTCACCGGCACGTCCAAAGATGGCGTGCAGCAGTTTTTCCTCAGGTGTCAGTTCCGACTTCGCCTTCGGTGAGACCTTGCCAACCAGAATATCGCCCGGATTGACGCGCGTGCCGACTTTCACGACACCCGTGTCATCCAGATGACGTAAAGCCTTTTCGCTGACGTTCGGAATGTCGCGTGTAAACTCTTCACGTCCCAGCTTCGTCTCGCGGATTTCGACATCGAACTCGTCCAGATGAATCGACGTGTAGACGTCTTCCTTCACCAGACGTTCGGACAGAATAATTGCGTCTTCGAAGTTGTAGCCTTCCCATGACATGAAGGCGACCAGCACGTTGCGGCCGAGCGCCAACGATCCGTCTTTTGTCGCCGCACTGTCACACAGGATCTGTCCGGCCTTGACGCGTTCACCGATCTTCACGATCGGCTTCTGATTCAAACAGGTGCGTTCGTTCAACCGGGTGAACTTCCGCAGCGGATAGCGGCGTCCGTCGATTTCGATATTGCACGCATCAACAAAGGTGACTTTGCCGGACTTTTCAGCTCGCAGAACCATGCCGGAATTCTGAGCCACGTACTGTTCCATTCCGGTTCCGACGACCGGGCGTTCTGAAATCAGCAGCGGCACGGCCTGACGCTGCATGTTCGATCCCATCAGGGCTCGGTTTGCGTCGTCGTGTTCCAGGAACGGGATGAGACCAGCTGAAACTCCGACCATTTGACACGGTGCCACGTCGATGAACTGAACCTCAGCGCGATCGATCCACACCACATCGCTCTTGGTTCGGGCGAGCACGCGCTCTTCGGCAATCATGCCGTTCTCAACGAGCGTATCGGCCGGACACACCATGCCGGACGCTTCTTCATCAGCACGCAGCCAGACAACTTCGTCTGTGACTTTGGCGTTCTTAACAACACGATACGGCGAAATCAGGAAGCCGTAGTCATCCACGCGAGCGTAGATACTCAGGCTGGAAATCAGCCCGATGTTCGTGCCTTCCGGCGTCTCAATCGGACAAATACGTCCGTAGTGCGAGATATGAACGTCGCGGACTTCAAAGCCCGCACGTTTACGATTCAAGCCACCTGGGCCGAGTGCACTCAAACGCCGTTCGTGGGTCAGCATCGACAACGGGTTTGTCTGGTCCACAACCTGCGAGAGTTCACTTCGACCGTAGAAATAATCGATTGCCGCAGACACGCTCTTCGGATTGATGAGCGTGCGAGGCGTCATGGCATCGACTTCCTTCAGGCTCATCCGTTCCTGAACAGTACGACGCAGTTTCAAAAACCCCTTGCGGATTTCATCAGCCGCCAGTTCATCAATCGTGCGCAGACGCCGGTTACCAAGATTGTCGATGTCGTCGATCTGTGCCGTCGCATCACCAATCCGCAGACGGACAATGTACTTCATCGCATTGATGAAGTCTTCCGGCTTCAGAGTCATTTCCTCATCAGAAATCTGCTGCGAGAATTTCCGATTGATACGGAAGCGACCGACGCGACCTAACCGATAGCGATTTACGTCAAAGAACTTTTCGTTGAACAGATCGCTGGCCTTATCCAGGTTCGGCGGATTCCCAGGACGCAGTCGCTGGTAAATCTTCAGCAGCGCCTCTTCGTGCGTGGACGTGCCGTCTTCTGCCAATGTTTTCAGCATCAACAGATCTGTGGCATCTTTCACCACTTCGACGCTCTTCACACCGCAGGTGAGCAGTTCTTCTGACACCAATTCGCTGATCTCATACCCCGCATCAACCACCAACTCTCCGGCGCGGTCGTGCTTATCCGGGAAAACAACATTCTCGACGGAGTATTTGCCTTCCAGATCCTTGGCAACAGTCTTCGCCGTGATCTTGATCGTCTCAGTTTCGTAAAATAACCGAATGATCTCCGCGTCTGATGAGTACTCCTTCGACATAGCTCGCAGCAGCGTCACGGCCGAAAACTTGCCGCTCTGATCGATGCGGACGCCAATCGCTTCGCGCTTGCTGACGAGCAACTCGATCCAGCTTCCGCGCTCCGGAATGATGCGGCATGACTGCGTCTTGCGGTCACTGCTGGCCGTCTCTTCGGCCATCACAAAGTCCACGCCGGGGGAACGATGCAGCTGGCTCACGACGACGCGCTCGGCACCGTTGATGATGAATTCTCCGCCACCGACCATGATCGGGATGTCGCCGAGATACACTTCTTCTTCAACGGGTTGCTCTTTTACCAATCGCAACCAGACACGGAACGGCATTCCGTAAGTGAGACGAAGCTGGCGGCACTCTTCCGGTGTGTACCGAGGCTTGCCCAGTTCATACCGGATGTACTCAAGCCGAAACTGCGAATCGTAACTCTCGATTGGAAACACTTCGCGCAGAATCGCTTCCAGACCAATGTCCAGACGATCGCGTGAAGACCGATCGGCCTGCAAGAAGCGAGCGTAAGAAGCCGTCTGAATCAGAGTCAGACCGGAAATCTCGTACTCGGCGTTAATTTTTCCGAAGTTTCGAACTTCGTCCTGGTCGATAGTACGAACAGACGGAATCGGCATACGGAGCCCTGCCTTCGCTGAAAAGATCGCAATCCGCGAGTGTGACAAAACTCGCGATCAATGAACCACCCTGGAACAACACAACCAATCGACGCAATACCTGGCACCGAATTCTGACATTTCGCCGGAATACGGGCCCAATCGTCACCAATCCATGGCAACTCGCCTGCTTCGCCGAACGGCGCGCGACGAAAGGCACCTGTCGATTAACTCGACAGCTGCCTGCTTCTCTGAGCCATCCACATCAGATTCTGGAACGCCGGACGCTCGCTGGAAACCAAGTGCCGAGCCTTCATTCACTAACGGATCAGCGCCTCAAGAGGCAGCTCACCCAAACCACTGGCAATGCCACCGCCGGGGACGATCAACGATCGTCCCGGCCAGTGCCAACGAAAAGCTCTGTCACAGAGTTTGCAACAATCAATTACTTGATGTCGCAGGTACCGCCAGCCGCTACAACTTCGGCCTTCAGCTTCTCTGCATCTTCCTTGGAGACACCTTCCTTCAAAGACTTTGGTACGCCTTCGACAAGGTCTTTTGCTTCCTTCAAACCAAGGCCCGTCACTGCGCGGACAACCTTGATCACGGAAATTTTGTTCTCGCCGAAGCCAGTCAGAACAACGTTGAATTCCGTTTGTTCTGCAACCGGTTCAGCCGCGGCTGGACCGCCGCCCATCATCATCACTGCACCGCCACCCGCTGGCTCAATACCGTGAACTTCCTTGAGATAATCTACGACCCGCTTGGCTTCCAGCAGGGTCAAACCGACAATCTTATCGCCAAGCTCTTTTGTCTTGCTGTCAAATTCAGTGGCTGCTTCTGCAGACATTGCCAA
>JANOUN010001500.1:0-2639 GCA_031416875.1 Planctomycetota bacterium
ACTCGGGTTTGCGCTGTTCCGGCACACGCGGCGGCCTTGGTCCGGCCTACTCTGTGCGCAATGCATTCTGGTCGCCTCCAGGCACTAGCGGTTTGTTGATTTAATCAGCCGTTGGGCGCTAGCGGTCTGTTGATTTAGTGATTTTTGGGGCTCATGATCATACCAACCCGAAGCGCCAGCGAGGAATTCAGCCGTTTCTGCCTCGCTGGCGCTTCGGGTTGGTATTAAATCAACACCCCGCTAGCCCCGGTTCAATGACGGAAATTACGATGAAAACAACCGAGGCTAGCGCCTTTCGGCTCATAAGTAGCACTAAATCAACAGCCCACCAGCACGAGACAATAGTCGCCGTTGCACACGGAATGCCTGATCCAGGAGCGATTGCTGCAGGGAACAAGCGCGTCAGCGATCCGACTTGCTCTGCGGGATGCCATCCGCGGCGAGAACACGGCCGACGCCGAACTGATCACCCGTTCGCACGATTCTTCCGTTCTCAAACTGTACCTCGACCATTTTCTCGCTCATCACCGCTGCGCCGGTTTCGTCGGTGAGCGTGGCGATGATCTTCTTTGACGCCACGTCAATCACATCTCCCGTGGACGGATATGCGTACTGCCCGTCGATCGAAAAAGTGATCCAGCCCGGTTCGTCTCGCACTTTGATGCTGACCTTTTGCGTCGGTGGCATCACTGTCGAATCAAAGATATGCAAATACTGGTTGTGGCCGTCCGTGACCCAGAGTTCCTTTTCGTCCGGGGTCAGACCAATTCCGTGGCTCGGGCACCCGTGACGTTTGACAGGCCCCGGCTGATAACCAGTGACTTCAACACGGTGTAATTTCTTTCCCGTGAGGATGTCGCCGACTTCGAACCCCAGCAACTCGTTGACCGTGACAAAGCACCTCGTCTGCCGTCCGTTGATCGTGAAGGGACGGATTGAACTGCTGAATGGACCGATGGTGCGTGACGCAGTGTGTGTCGATGTGTCGGCGACCGTCAGCAACGGTGAACGCAGCCCGGCGAGATAGCACCACTTTCCATCAGCTCCGTAAACCGTATTGTGGGCTCCCGAGTCCGGAGTAATCTTAGCGATGACGTTGCCAGTGTCACCGCTCACGACGTTCCAATGAGCTTTTTCGAAGGACGGCACGTACAGCACACTGCCGTCAGGAGCGATCGACATGCGGTCGCAACCGCCTTCCAGAGTTTTTTCCCACAACAGCGCCTCGGTCGTCAAATCAATGCACTGCAGCGTTTCAATTGTCGAAATGTACAACCGCCCCGTTACGGCACTTGCACAAACACCTTTCACGTTGATTGGCTTGCCATCCGCGCCAAGGCCACCAGTGGGAATGCGTTTCAAGAATCTGTGATCGTGGTCGATGTCGAACACGATCACACCATGGCCACCGTATTCCAGGTAATTGCGAATGCCCGGTGCCGCGACGTAGAGCAACCTGTTGGGCTGCGACGCGATGTCCGAATCCTGTGCTGATGCACTGAAGTGCCCTACACCGCATGCAGCGAACACAACGGTGAGAATCAGCCGATGTCGTATAAGAAGATTCACGATGACGGAGCCTCTCAATTTGCAGGATGGGACAAGCGGCGATCAGCCGCGCTGGCCCACCGCGTTCGACTCACAATGTGTTCTCGTCTACCGTCCACCGCTGGATTGAGTCGCTGCAGTGGCTTTTTGGAGGTTCTGCGTGAACTGTTCCAGCGACATTTTTTGCGGCGGGATGCCAGCTTGTTCGAACATGGTACGGGTGCGTCGGCTTTCCTGGAATTCGGATTCGTCAATGAATCCGTCCTGGTTTCGATCCAGCCGCGGGAAGTAAGACCTGGCCTGTTCTGCCACGTCGCCACCGCCACCCCAGCGATTGGAACCACTGTTGTTCTGATCCTGACTGCTGTTGTTTCCGTTCGACTGGCGACCCGATTTCGCTGTCTGAACAGCAACGACGATAGTGAGTTTTTCAGTCCGAACGGCCATGGCAGCGTTGGTATCGGTCGCAGCGGCCTCGGCAGCCTTGAGTTCCTCCGGAATCAGGAAGCCATCATGGTCGGTATCGAATTCATCGAATTGTTCCAGTGCAACTCGGCGCGCCAGCATCCATTCGTCCAGGCCAAGTTGACCGTCAAAATCAGTATCCACTTCGGCATACGCTGGCGGAAGTACTTCAATCAACGCTGGCTTTTCCTTCATTTTATAGGGCTTCAACACAGGCTTGACAATTGCCGGATTGGAACCGTTGTTTCCGCCATTGTTGGGGTTGTTGGGCCCGCCATTATTGTCTCCGCCGCCGAATCCACCTCGCATGGAATTCCGCATGTCATCCACGTTCATTCCGGCTTTGAGTTCCACGCCGCGTGATTTCATCATGTCGCGGACGAACGAAGGCATCCGATCAAGCTCTTCCTGATCGATTTTGCCGTTGCCGTTGGTATCCATCATGGAGCGACCACCTCCAGGAGGTCCCCCTCCAAAGCCGCCTCCGAATCCACCTGGAGGTCCGCCTCCGAATACTCCAGGAGGTCCGCCACCAAAACCTCCAGGAGGTCCGCCACGAAAACGTCCTCCACCACCAGCCGGCGGGCCGCCGCCATAACCTCCGCAGACAAAACCACAGCCGCCAA
>JANOUN010001501.1:0-2719 GCA_031416875.1 Planctomycetota bacterium
ACGGACTGTTCATTCGCCTCTGGTTGCTTCCCACCCTTTCTGTTGAAAACGCAGTTACTTTCGGCTACAGAGAGGTAACGACTTCTCTGATCAGGACTCTCACCTGACAATTCAATCGCCTTCACAGGCGCACTAGCTGAACTCGCAAGAGTTCAGTGAATCAGAGAAACCCACTGAATTCTTGCGAATTCCGCTACATCGGGCAGCAACGTGCAGACTATCCGAGTGATCGATTCTCATACCGGCGGTGAACCGACACGGATCATTGTCGCTGGCGGGCCTGATCTTGGCACAGGACCTCTGCGCGAACGGCTGAACATTTTTCGTGAGCGGTTCGACGACATCCGCTCAGCCGTGATGAATGAGCCGCGCGGTTCGGATGTACTGGTGGGCGGATTATTGTGCAAGCCAACGGACCCCACCTGCGCGGCAGGCATTATTTTCTTCAACAACGCTGGCTATCTGCACATGTGTGGTCATGGCACGATCGGGCTCATGGTCACGCTGTACTGGATGAAACAGCTTGGACCGGGTTCGCATCGCATTGAAACGCCGGTTGGAGTTGTCACGGCGACGCTGCTGGATGATCATCGAGTGTCTGTGCAGAACGTATCATCGTATCGCAGCCGAAAGTCCGTTGCTGTCGAGGTGCCGGGACATGGACCAGTTACCGGTGACATTTCGTGGGGCGGCAACTGGTTTTTTCTTGTCAGTGATCATGGTCAGGATCTGCAACTGGCAAAGTGGAAAGAACTGTCTGAGTTCACCCTGCGAATTCGGGCGGCACTGGAACACAACGGTATCACGGGAGCGGATGGCGGGGAAATCGATCACATCGAACTGTTTGGCCCGCCGACTCACGCAGATTCCGACAGCCAAAACTTTGTCATGTGTCCAGGTGGTGCCTATGATCGGTCACCGTGCGGCACGGGGACCAGTGCGAAGCTCGCATGTCTGGCGGCGGATGGAAAGTTGGCGGCCGGTGCCGTATGGCGTCAGGAAAGTATTGTCGGCAGCATTTTTGAAGGCAGTTGGCTGCCGGATGAGAATTCCGCTTACAAAGATGCGATCATTCCAACAATCACCGGCTCGGCATGGATTACTGGCGAATCATCGCTGATCCTGCAAGCTTCTGATCCGTTCCGAGCCGGTATTCGATCCTGAACCAAGAGTGGAGCAGGCCTTCCGCCTGCCAGTTGAAAGCGCGATGGCAAATAAAACGCCTCATACAGTGGTCATTGGTGGTGGAGTCATCGGCGGATTCTCTGCATGGTATTTGCGACAGACCGGACGCGACGTCACGCTCATTGACAAAGGCCGATTTGGCAAAGCATGTTCTCATGGCAACTGCGGTTACGTCAGCCCCAGCCATGTGATTCCTCTGGCGCGTCCCGGTCAGATCGGCAAAGGCATCATGGGAATGCTCAGCCGTCAGACGGCGTTGCGGATTGAACCGAAGAAAATCCTGAGTCTGTGGCCGTGGCTGCTGAAATTTGCCGGTCGCTGCAACGAAAGTTCTATGATGCAGGCCGGGCTGGCCTGTCATCCGCTGCTGCAGTCATCCGCCGCGCTGTATCGTGAGCTGATTGAAACGCACAACATGCAGGTCGAATGGCACACGGACGGCCTGTTGTTTGTCTATCGCGACCAGCACGAATTCGATGCGTACGCAAAGACCGACGAATGGCTGCGCAAACATTTTCAAATGTCCGCTGAACCACTGGCCGGTGCTGCACTGACCAGCCTTGAGCCGGCTCTGAAGCCTGATCTTGCCGGTGCCTGGTTATATCGCTGCGATGCCCATCTGCGCCCGGATAAACTGATGCAGGAGCTGCGACGATTGCTCGACGAAAGCGGTGTGCGTGTCATCGAAAACTGCGAAATGCAGGGCTTGAAGAGTTCGGGCAATCAGGCCACCGCTGTGGAGACCAGTCATGCGGAACTTGAAGCCGATGAAGTGCTTGTCGCAACCGGTTCGTGGACGCCGCTGCTGAAAGAATCGCTGGGCGTCAAGCTGCCGATTCAGCCTGGCAAGGGCTATTCGATCACGATGGCGCGTCCGAAAATCTGTCCAAAGTATCCGATGATTCTGGAAGAGTGTCACGTGGCCATCACACCGTTCGACAACGGCTATCGTGTCGGCAGTACGATGGAGTTCGCAGGCTATGACATAACACTGAATCAGCAGCGTCTGAACTACCTGCGATCCGGGGCGGCCGAGTATCTGATTGAGCCCACCGCCGATCCGGTCGAAGAAGAATGGTACGGCTGGCGCCCGATGACGACCGACGGAATTCCTTTCATCGACCGATCACCTCGATTCAAAAACGTCTGGGTCGCCGCCGGTCACAGTATGCTGGGCATTTCCATGGGCACCGGTACCGGCAAGCTGGTGGCCGAGATGATCAGCGGTCAGAAACCACACGTCGATCTAAACGCTTATCGCATTCAGCGATAGGCCGACGGCATAGGACTTCGATCCCTGTTCTGTAGCTGAATTCGCAAGAATTCAGAGGCTGTTCTGATAGGGGTAGGGAGGGCTGAACGAATTCAGCTCCCCCTCCCTCCGAACCGTGCTGGCGGTTTTCCCGCACACGGCTCTCCAGTTAGTAGTTGCCGTGAACGGATTGAGCGAAACGAAAGTGGGCCTCGCGCAGACTGTAGAGACCCAGTTTCGCAAAGAAGTCATTCGGCCAACGCTGCTGACGGGGTAAACGCT
>JANOUN010001502.1:0-3232 GCA_031416875.1 Planctomycetota bacterium
GCCTTAGCAAGTGCCACAACCGCTCGGGCTTATCTCCCGGCTGCAGATTGTTTGTATCGACACCGAAGTGCCCCATGTGGATTCCGCTGATCACGATCTCGCGATATCCGTGTTCGATCAGCGCGCGGATCTCGTCTTCGATATCGATGGGTCGACGGCTGCGAAGACCGGGACGCACTGTTGGAATAATGCAGTAGGAACATTTCAGAATGCAGCCGTCCTGGATCTTTACAAAAGCCCGCTGATGTCCTTCGAACTCACTGATCCCGTTCGGCATGTCCACGATACCGAAGCGCCCCAGCACGTCCGGAAGTTCTCGTTTGTCAGTGACGACCTCGATCACGTTCGGCAGTTCCGAAACCGCCTGCGGATCGCGCGTGGCATAGCAGCCCATGACGATCGTCTTCGTGCCGGGATTCTGCCGCGACAGTTGCCGTATCACCTGCCGCGATTTGGAATCGCCCGTGTTCGTGACCGTACACGTATTGACAACGCACAGGTCTGCAGACTCATCGTCCTGCGCTTCCCGATAACCGCTCTGGAGCAGTGCTTCGCGCACAAGCTGAGTTTCATACTGATTGACTTTGCAGCCCAGGGTCACGAGGCGGCAGGTGCGAAGTTGGGACATTGTCGAAGCGTGAAGCAAAAGGAGCGAAGCAAATTTTCCGTAGGTTGGACATTCTTGTCCGACGTTTCCTGTCGAAACGGCACCGCATCTTCGAATTCTCACGAATTCGAGTAAAATACGCGGCAAATCTCAACGGCATGTTTACGGCTCGCCAATTATTGATGATGGGCAACTCGTAGGGTGTGACAAGCAACGCGCGGGCACACCGCATCACCGGTCTGGTGTGCCTGCGCTGCCGCTTGTCACACCCTACAAATTCACAAAATGGCCGGCCGCGACGGCATGTTACTGAAATAGTTTCCCGACTTCGATGAACCAGTCGCCAAAAACATCGGAAGCCGCGAGGCGATCTTTCACGGTAAAGACGCGGATGGAAGTCTCACTGCGGAATTCCGTGATGTGCTTCTGCTTGGGATCGACGATCCAGACGACCGGACATGCTTCTTGATCCGACGGAACTTTTGTGCGATAGTCAATCAGGTGAGGATATACGATTCCGCGTGTCCGTTCCACTTTTGTTTCCCCGGGGTCCATTCATGCTGACCATGCTCAACCGTCCAACGTCGCTGTGCGATGGGTTTTCGCGGCGAGAAGCAGGCAATGCATGAGCGCATCGACACGCTGGATGATTCGCGTCTGGATATTTTTCGAAATCTGAAGACGAAAAATGCGGTTCGCGATGCGCGGCTCTTTGTGGCGGAGGGTGCAACGGTCGTAGAACGCGTGTTACGGAGCGCGCTGGAAGTTCACAGTGTGCTTGTGAGTGATCGAAAGTTTGCGACCTGCACGTCATTTCTCCGGCCGGATGTTCGCGTCTTCCGCCTGCGTTCGGAACTGGCGGATGAACTTGTCGGATTCCATTTTCACTGCGGCGTCATGGCCAGCGCTGTCCGACCTGCAATACCAGATCCGGACGCATGGATTCCGGCCACCGGCCCATCATTGATCATTGCCGCGGATTGTGTTGTCGATCCCGAAAACGTGGGGGCATTGATTCGGATCGCGTCGGCATTTGGTGCCGAAGGAGTGATCCTGGGAAAAGGATCGGCCGATCCTTTTTCACGCCGCGTGCTGCGTGTGTCCATGGGCAATGTGCTCTTCATGCCCATCGTGGAAACGGACGACTTGCCTTCGCTGCTGTCTGATCTGAGCGGGCCACGCAGATTTCATGTCTGCGGCACAGTGCTGGATAGTCATGCGGCCCGCCTGGACGCATTCCGGTTTTCCGAACGCACCGTGCTTGTGTTCGGGAACGAATACGATGGCATTTCTGAAGATGTTCAGGGCGGGCTCACGCATCGGCTGACCATTGCGATGCTCAACGGAACCGATTCGCTCAACGTCGCGATTTCCGCCGGCATTTTCTGTCATCAGTATCGAGTTCAATGGGGAGAGATTCAGAATGTCCGACATGACTGAGCAGATTCTGTTTTCAGGGCAGGTTCAGGGCGTGGGGTTTCGCTGGACGACGGAACGGATTGCATCGCGGTTAGCTCTGCGCGGGTTTGTCCGCAATCTGCCCGACGGACGCGTGGAGGCCATCGTTGCCGGATCTGCGACAAATATTCAGCAGCTGATTGAGAAACTGCAGGAGCAATTCGGTTCAGGGATCACAGGCATCCAGCGGCAAACACTGGAACATGCGAATGAGTTTACGGGTTTTATGATTCGGCGCTGAATCAGGTTCGCATCATAAAATCTGAAAAACTCGTGAGTTTTCCCATTGCAACCGCTGGATGAGAACTGCACGCTGTCGCGTGGCACATTTCAGCGACGCCACACCCGTCCAGACTCGATCGTGAACATTTCGGAGTCAACCATGTTTCATGTTGCGCCCGTACTATTGCCGGAAGCGCCAACTGGGGGAAGCGCCAACTGGCGCCAACTGGTGGCGCCAACTGGGGACACAGCATTATCGAATGAAACCGCGCTGAGAAATCACGTTTCCTGATGACAGCCATATGGAGAATGCCCCTCGTGAAGTCAGGGGCGCGACAGGGGGCACCAAATTCTGTTGTGCAGATGTGACTGCCGTTGCACCGATCGGCATCGCTGCAACGGCGGAGTCCTGTCAGCGGGTGCAGCAGCGAACTACACTTCCTGAAACACTGATGAACAACGGGGATGCTCGGCCGGTCGAGCTACGCCGTCGCCAGCAACTCGCGGGTTTCCTGGCGAGTCCGGTAACGACGCGAATTGCCCTTCGAACGATGTTCGTCAATTCGCCGGGGCTGCCCGGCAACGACGCTGAACAGTCTGCCGAAATCCAGCACAAGTCGACACCAGATCTCCGCCGAGATGCCGAGGCGGTCAAACAACGGGGCAAACTGCTTCGGTGTTGATCCTCGCTTACCAGAACGAGTCTGACGCGCCGTCCAGTCCAACAGGCTCAAGTATTCCGCCGTCAATATCGGCAGAAATCCTTTGTTGCTGCAACGAACGCCTTGTTTGTGAACACACGGACCGGTCGTACTCGAACCTCCCTGCAGTTCCACCGGAGCAAAATGCCGACTACTGCGCCGAGCAGGTTCAGACGCCACAACTTTCGATGTCGCAGCCCCCGCATGGCGGGCCTGCAGATCGCAACATCGCTTCTGAGCCGAC
>JANOUN010001503.1:0-2213 GCA_031416875.1 Planctomycetota bacterium
CCGACGGTTTATCCGTTCGCTGGGCCTGGTGAAGGCTGCGGCTGCCGAGGTCAATCAGCGACTCGGACTGCTCCGGACTGACTACGGCGACGCCATCGCAACGGCCGCGAACGAAGTCGCCATCGGTCGGTGGGATGACGAATTCGTGCTGGATATTTTTCAGACCGGCTCCGGCACCTCCACCAACATGAATGCCAATGAAGTGATCGCCAGTCGTGCCAACGAGCTGATGGGAGGGTCGAAGGGAGACGTCATGCCGATTCGGCCCATTGAAGATGTCAATCAATGTCAGTCATCCAATGATGTGATCCCGACAGCAATTCACCTGGCGGCGCTGGACGGAATCGATCATGACCTTTTGCCGGCTGTGGAACAGCTTGCCGCAGGGCTGGAAGCGAAGGCGTTAGAGTTCCATGATGTCGTGAAGACCGGCCGCACTCATTTGCAGGATGCCGTTCCCGTGTTACTTGGACAGGAATTCAGCGGCTGGGCTTCGCAGTTGCGTCACGGCGCAGCAAGAATTCGCTCGATTCGGACTCACCTGTTGGAACTTCCAATCGGCGGCACAGCGTTGGGAACCGGCCTCAACGCACATCCTGAGTTTGCCACTCGGATGTGCATTGTGCTGTCGAGGACCGCAATCCCCGGCGTTCGGAATGCCGACAACCTGTTCGAAGCCATGGGAGCTCGCGACGCGCTGGTCGAGGCATCAGGGGCTCTCCGGACGGTGGCTGTGAGTTTGATCAAGATCGCCGGCGACATCCGTTTGCTCTCGTCAGGACCCCGAACCGGGATTGCTGAGATCGCGATCCCGGCACTGCAGCCCGGAAGCTCCATCATGCCTGGCAAGGTCAACCCGGTCATGCCCGAAATGATGATTCAGGTGTGTGCTCAGGTGATCGGGAATGATGCGGCCGTGACTTTGGGCGGCTTAATGGGACAGCTCGATCTGAACGCGATGCTGCCGCTCTTAGCGCACAACGTTCTTCAGTCCATAACAATCCTTGCAGCGGCGTGTCGCACTTTCGACGAAAGGTGTGTATCGCACGGCCCGGCGATGCGCGATAAGCCTGACAATGTCGATGGGATCACAGCCAATCGAGAACGCTGCCGAATGCTTGTGGAGTCGAGCCTCATGGCCGTCACGGCTTTAGTGCCGGAAATCGGTTACCAGAAGGCTGCGGAAGTCGCCAGCGAATCCATGCGAACCGGTCGGACGATCCGGGAGATCGTGCTTGAGAAAAAACTGATCCCGGACAGCAAACTGGATTCGCTGCTCGATTTGACGAACATGACCGCCTCATCCGGCTGTCACACCGATCGTGTCACAAACAATGCACGATGACAGATGAGTCAGCGTTGTTCCTTCTGTTCGTCTGAGATTAAGATCATAGTCCTATGCCAAAAACTCGTATCATCCCATCGTGGCAGAACGCGATCGTCATTCTTTCCGGAACGGTTGTCAGCCTGATCATTGTGATTGGGTTGCAATGGGGACGCCCGGTGCTCATTCCCATCGCGCTGGCGATCCTGCTCACCTTTCTGCTGAACCCTGTCGTCAGGAAACTTCAGCAGCGCGGGCTTGCAAAGATGCCCGCGGTCATGCTCAGTGTCTCCGCGGCTGGCCTTGCGATATTAGTCATCGGTGGGCTCGTCGCGAGACAAGTCACAATTCTGGTCGCAGAATTTCCTCAGAACACGGCTAATATCAAGGCCAAGGTCAGGACTCTGCGGCAGTTTGGTTCCGGCCCGATGGCGGCTCAATTCGAAAAGATGGCCGAGGAAATCAGCGAAGCGACAACACTGTCCACCGCGGAACAGATCCCTGCAAACGGTGAAACGCAGGATCCAGATCTTTTGGAAAAGGTTGTTGCTTCCGGACCCTTGCTGGTGCGAACCGAATCGACGCCGTGGCTGGGGCTGACAGGTTATCTCAGCTCTGTGTTTGAAGTTCTGGCCACACTTGCGTTCTCACTGATTCTGCTGGTTGTATTTCTCATCGGGCGCGATGACCTTCGCGATCGTGTAGTGGTACTTGCCGGAAAAGCAAAAGTCGCGGTAACGAGTAAGGTCCTCGAGGACGTGACGGAACGCATCAGTCGCTATCTCCTGATGGTGGCCCTTCTGAATGGTGGCTTCGGTATCATGCTGGGTCTGGGCCTGTTCGCTTTGCAAGTGCCATATGCCTTCCTGTGGGGGTTCCTCGCCGGATC
>JANOUN010001504.1:0-13686 GCA_031416875.1 Planctomycetota bacterium
TCATGATCATACCAACCCGAAGCGCCAGCGAGGAATTCAGCCGTTTCTGCCTCGCTGCCGCTTCGGGTTAGTAATGAGAAGTCACCCTGAACAACAATTAAATCAACACCCTGCCAGCCGCGGGTCATTCACCTGCAAAAACCATTCGGCCAGCGCCGTGCCGCTCACAAAAACAGCGGTCATCATCAAACTCTCCTCAGTTAACCTCGGGCTTTTCATATACGCTGTTTCACCGAGGAGCCTGAGTCAAGAACTGATCGCGAAATCTTCGATGTTGGAATTCCTGCGATTTGGGTGCGTCGGCGTTTTTTCGCAACCCCGGCCCCACAAGTTTCGCGCGGCAGGTGTCGCTGCAGGACGAATTGTTCTGGCGGGTGCCCATCCCTGCGACCGGTTTATCGACATCGCCAAAGTTGATCGGCGGGGACATTCAGTGACGCGACCTTTGTGGCGATGTCTTCCCGGAAGCGTTTGGCATCGAGCGGGTAACCTTGCGTCGGCTTGAGACCGGGGATGTGCGTCGCCCAGAAGTGATTGAACTGGTGCATGAGCACTTCGCGCGTGTACTTGGCGACCATCGACGCCAGCGCCACCGGCAGGAATTCTTCCGCCTTTGTGCGAAAACAGAAATCCATCGAACCCATGCGGTATCGGGACTTTTCACGCGATTCTTCCAGCCGAAACACAAACTGATCGTCAAAATGCTGCGAGATCAATTCGTCGTAACGGTTTCTGCCTCCGTGCTTATCACAGACAACAAGCGTCGCCTTATCACTTAACTCGGCATTCGCAGCGCACGCATCTGCCAGATCACGCACCAACTGCAGCGTGGCATTCGACAGAACCACGCCTTTGGAATCTGTCTGCGCCACCAACTGGTTGAATTCTTCCGGGAACATGATCCTTGCCCGGATGCCGAGCAACTGAATCCCGCGTTCCTCCAATTCGGCGTTTAGCGTCGCAACCCATTCGCGAATGTGATCATCGCTGGAATCAATCGGCAGCGACTGGCCGGGGGTTGTGTTCCATGGTTCGGATTCATACGCATCGGAAAATGGAGCAACCTGAGCCGACATGCTGATGCCACGGCACACCTGGTCGATGGACGCCGTGTCAACGTTGATCAGATTCAGAAACGACAGGACCGCGACTTCCAGTGATTCCAGGCCCTCGCCTGGCGAAAAGACTTTCTTGGAATCCGCCACAAACAATCGTTGATCACCCCGCTCCGGCGTACATGTGAGCACCGACTTCAGTTCATGCCATAAGTCCAGCGGTTCGACGCCGTCCGGCAAATGCCATGCAGTCGCGACGACGGTGAGTGGCCCGAGATTCGGCCCATATCCGGCCTCATCCGTTCCAATCAAAATTCTGCCGGTCATCGCAAGCCTCGTTTTTCCTGATCGCAACGAAATGCAGGCATACATCCAGCCTGCATTTAATCGTTTTGACACACTATGAAAATGTCGTCTTCACTTGCATCCGCAGTGGAAATCGAGTTCCATGCGGATCAGAACATTGATGGTTGTACCAGACGACATCCATCTTTCACACCTGAGGTCCCGCCACTTCTTTATTCCCGCCGTGTTGAGAGGTTTCGCCATGAGACAGTTTAATCGTCGCCGATTCCTGAAGTCATCTGCTGTCGCGTCCGCTTTTCTGGTCGCTCCCGCAATTGGCCGCGCCGGAATCTCGCAGAATGAAAAGCTGGGAGTGGCCGTGATTGGTGCGAACGGTCGTGGTGGTTCACATATCGATGAATACCTCCGGGATGAACGCACGGAGATTCGAATCATCGTCGATGCGGACGAAGCAGTCGCCAATCGACGGTGTGATGAAATCGAGAAGAAACAGGGAACCCGCCCGAAGGCCGTCATTGATATGCGTCAGGCATTCGACGACAAATCCATCGACTTCATCAGCACCGCCACACCCAATCACTGGCACGCACTCACGGGCGTCTGGGCCATGCAGGCCGGCAAGGATGCCTACATCGAAAAACCCGTTTGTCACAACGTACATGAAGGGTCGGCTCTCATTGCAGCCGCTCGCAAGTACGGACGCATGTGTCAGGTTGGGACGCAATGCCGCTCCAGCCAGGCAATTATTGATGCATTTGCCTTCATTCGGGAAGGCGGAATTGGTGAAGTCAATTTTGCCCGCGGCCTGTGCTACAAACGCCGCAAGAGCATCGGACCAAAAGGCGATTACGCCATCCCTGCGAATGTGAACTTTGACCTTTGGAGCGGTCCGGCAACGCTGACCGACCCAAAATGCACGCGGGAAAAATTCCACTACGACTGGCACTGGCAGCGGCACTACGGAAACGGTGATCTTGGCAACCAGGGGCCACATCAAACCGATGTCGCACGCTGGGGACTGGGAATCGACACGCATCCTTCCACGATCTTCACTTACGGTGGACGCCAGGGATATCAGGCCGAACGCAAAGATCCGGACTATGTTGATGCGGGAGATACCGGCAATACAGAAGTGTCCATCTACGACTATGGCAACAAATGCATCGTGTTCGAAACCCGCGGCCTGAGTGTCGACAGCAGCGATGATGCAGAGTTAAACGCATTGTTCCGCAGCACAAAGGATTACAAGATCGGTGTCGTGTTTTACGGATCCAATGGCTATCTGGTGCAGGATCAATATGATCACTGTTCAGTTTTTGACAAGGACAAGAATCTGATTCGCGAGTTCAAAGGCGGTGGCGAACACTTCAAGAATTTCATTTCAGCCGTGCAGTCACGCAAAGTGGAAGAACTGAATGCCGACGTGCGCGAAGGACACCTGTCCGCCGCAATCAGCCATCTGGGCAATATCTCGTATTACATGGGTGAAGAAAATCGCCTGCCCGTGACCGAGATTTCTTCGTATCTCAGCGGGATCAAGAGTCTGGACGACAATCAGGCGACGCTCGATCGAACCGTCAGGCATCTCGAAAAGAACGAGGTCGATCTGGACAAGTACCGCATGTCGCTCGGGGCGTTTCTGGAATTCGACACCGAGAAAGAACTGTTCACGAACAACGACGCAGCCAATGCAATGCTGACGCGCGAATATCGCGAACCGTTTGTCTGCCCGACGGCCGACAAGGTCTGATACCTCACGCGAGATGGGAACGCCGCACCCGCCATACCTGGCGGTGCGGCACGGCTCAAGGCGAATCTGCCCACGGCAGCAATCAAAGAGGCCGCTCTCAATGCGCTGCAATGAGATCGGCCTTTGCTCAGCAAACGTTCAAGACTTTGTTATCGTGAGAAGATTTCTATGGCGAGCGGGATGCGTCAGCTTCCCGGTACTTTGCGATTCCAAGTCGTGCAGGAATCGCATACCAGCGGGCTGACGCCCGCCGCTCGCCTTTGGGTTGCGGGCGAAGCCCGCGCCAAGTGTTTGGCACGATTTAAAGGACGGCAATCGGCACTACATGGCAGATGCCGAGGCGGCTTCGTTGAGTTCATCGGCGACCGAATCTTCGGTAATCGTCCGATCGCGCAGCATGGCGATACGCCCGGTGCGGACCATTTCCAGAATCCCGAATTCCCGCATGCGTTCGATGAAGGCCTCGATCTTGTTTTCGCGACCGGAGATTTCAATCATCACATGCGTCGCACCGACATCCACGATGCGGCCACGGAAGATATCAACCAGTTCGCGAATTTCGCCTCGCCGACCATTTTCCGTGCTCACCTTGATCAGCATCAGATCGCGTTCGACAAAGTCGTGACCTGAAAAATCCTGAACCTTGACGACCGTAATGATCTTGCTCAACTGCTTGCGCACCTGATCCAGGGTCTTTTCGTCACCATTGACGACAAACGTGATGCGGGAAAAATCCGGATTCTCCGTGGCACCCACAGCAAGGCTGTCGATGTTGTACGCGCGAGAAGCCAACATGCCGGAGATGTGTGCCAGCACACCAGGTTGATTCATCACCAATGCAGAGAGAACGTGTTTCATTTCCAAAGTCTTTCGAGGATGCCGCCGTTGGCCGCGTTGCCATGACACGATCACCTTGATCATGTGATGGACTTACGCAATACAATCAAGGAAACGATTTCCTGATCGTTCACGGGTTTGGGCGACACGCTGGCGGTCGGGCAGTGTATGCTGACCGCAAACAACCGGCAACTACGGATTGTGCCTCGCGGCGAAAACGCAGGGAATCATCACTGATGGGAGCCTGCGGCTACGGATATCGCGACGGGCGGGCTGCGAACAGAGGCGAAGTGACGATTATCCCGAATCCAGTCTTCGCGCGTGTAAGAAATGACCGAGGTATCGGTTTCACGAACTTCGACATGAGACAGACGGAATCCCATTTCGGTAATTTCCGTGAACAGCATCCATGCGAGGTTTTCGACGCTGGTCGGCCCGTCGAACAGTTTCATCTTGAAATTCTCCCCTGTGCGCCGACAGTGATCCTTCAAGGATTCATGCAACGGGTCGTTGATGTTGATGAGCATGCCGTGGTCATAATACTCCTTCAGCCACGGTTCAACCTTTTCATCGAACGCACCGAAGAGCGTACTGATATCGCCATCGCGTTCAACTTCAAAAAAACAACGCAGACCATAACGATGCCCGTGCAGATTACTGCATTTGTCTTTCAGAGTTTCATTGCGATGCGCCGCGTAAAACTTGTAGTCTTTTTGAATGATCATGACCTCACCTGTCCACTGCGATATTAATTGGCAACCATCATTGGGCATGATACCAAAAAAAGAACGAGATTTCCTGCGAAAAACAGGAAGTCTCGTTTGGAGTGTTCTAAGTCTACCGCAATCCGACTGGCGAGCGGGGTACGTAAGTGCCCTGATGTTCGCATCATGCGCGACAAATCAGGGGATTCACATCCCCCGCTCGCCTTAAGTCCTCGCCATACGGCATGTCTGCCACATGGAAAACTGTAGTGTCAGGAATTGTGTCTTATCGGCGAAACCGCCGCCAGCTACGTGAACAATTCCGGAATCACATGACCGTCGCGGACAATCATCACCGGGCGGCCTGTCGTGGTGTGGTATTCCTGCTTGTGATCGATCCCCAGGGCGTGGTAGAAACTGGCTGCGACGTCGTCAGTCGCCGGAGCAACGCCACCGCGGTCCGGCTTGCCATGCTTTGGTTTCCTGTTGTCTCGTTTTGCCGGCGATGATTTCGCTTTGTCTGAGAACACTTCCGCCAGCGGTATCGTCGCGCCCGCAGTCACCTTTGTCGCCAGGAGTTTTCGCAGGTCATTGCCTTTCAGACCCTCAGTCCCTTCAAATCCGGCCACCATGGCTTCGTATTCGCTTTTCGCGTCCGGTCGAGCATTCTGTCGAGCGGTTGTGCCTTTGAAGAATCCTTCAAACTGCTTGAAATCGTTCTGAGTCCACTGATCGAAAGGATGCTTATGACACTGCGCACACTGGATGCGAGTTCCCAGAAAAGTGTATGCAAAACCAATCACGCAATCTTCGGACGTCTGGAAGTTCTGCCGCGCCCAGGAGTGTGGAAGACTGGCACGGTCAGCATAGGCAGCCGCTCCCGGGCCATCCTTGGTATACAGCTTTGAAACATTCTCACAGTACTGTTGGTACGATTCGCCCGGATCACGACTCACTGCCATCACGATACCCTCGACAATCCTGTCGTACGGCATATTTTCGCGAACGCATTTTTCGATCCATGCATACCATTGCTTCGACGCTTCCTGCTGCACGGGCGTTACATTGTTCAGTTTGTCGTCGCTGTTGCCGGTGAAGTCACACAGTCGCGTTGTCCACCAAGCCACGTAGCCAGGGCGTTCCAGCAGTTCGTCAATCTTGCGGCTGCGCTTGTCCGCATTTGTATCCGACAGAAACTCGCGAACTTCCTTTGCCGTCGGCAGTGTCCCCGTCACGTCCAGGCTCACCCGCCGCAGGAAATCCGCATCTGTACACAGATCGGAAGCCACGATGCCAACCTTGCGCAGTTTCTGCACCACAAGTTCATCAACTTTGGTCTGCGTCGATGTTGCCGGATATCGATCGCCGAATTGATCCGACACCGGACGAATCACGGGTATCGGCACAACCGCGCTGTCGTAGAAGGCGACAATGTGAGTATCGCCGGATGCTCCGGCCTGCACGAGTCCGTCCTGAGAGATATCCGCGATCTGATCGTCGTTCGTCTGAAAACGACAGAGCGCTGTCACATCTTCTTTCAACCCATTCGACCACACGGCAACCGCCTTGAGCTGCTGCTGGCCATCCGCTGAGAAGAGGATCTCATTCGGCGTCACTTCCAGTCTGACCAATGCGGGTGGTTCTTCAATCTGACCGTTTGCGCCGCCTTCAATCCATCGCATCAGGAGATGATGTTCCCAGCTGCCTTCCTTCAGACGCTGGCCTCCTTCATGCTGAACCTGCATCAATGGTTTCTGCAGGATGCCACTGTCGGCGGGGACTTCCGGATCGATTCGCCCGTAAATTTCAGCATGATCACCTTCAAAGTCGTACCCAAACAAACTCAGGCGAAATCCCCCACGCCCCTGAAACGATCAGTGACACGCTCGACCGTTGCAGCCCAGCTTGCCCAGCAGCGGAATGACATGCTGCTGAAAATCCGGTACCTCACCCGCCGCATCGGACTGTGCAAACCGCATCACAACAGACTCACGCATGGCAGAGTCGGATGTTGGCTGCTGAGCCAACCCGGTTGCAGCAAGACACAGCATCGCTGCTGCGACCATGAACGGAACTGTCATTCTATTCGTATTCAATCGCATCCTGAGACCTCGTCCTGTGTCAGTTTGAACTGTTCTTGTTGCCGGCTTTTCGGCTGGCATTTGTTTTTTTTGCCAGTTGTTCCCATTCGCGTTCGAGCTGCGAATCCGACAATGTCGCAATCTGCTTTTCCACCTTTTGCACTTGCTCGGTCAATCGCTGCTGATCAGCCTTCAACTGAGCCAGTTTCAAGTCACGACGCTGTTGCAGCAGTGCCCGAATCTCCTGTTCGAGTGCGTCATCCCGACTGCGAGACCACTTGGCGACCAGCACACGGATCTGCGAGTCATTTTTCCATAACTCAAGCTGATGTGAGTAGCGTGTCGGATTCTTTTCCCGCAGCTTTTCCAGCGACTGGATCTGCTGATTGAGTTCACGAACGGCTCGCTGAAATTCGTGGGGTCGAGATTTCCTGAGTTGTTCAAGTAAGCGAGCCAGCTCCGGATGATGCTCTGACGCAAACTCCGACGTGGGCGAATGCGGGACGACGGAATGGGACCGTTGCCGCAATCATCGTCACACGCGCGATCACGGGCGGAGCTGACGGCTGCGCTTTACAGGCCAGAGCAATCCCGCAGGTCAACTGAGTCGCCGCGAACACCGCTTCACACAGAGTCACATCGTCCGCCATCGCCGATTCAAACAACTCCGTCTGCTCGTCGGAAAATTCGCCCAGCACGTACTGCATCGCAAACCACTGCGTGTCATCAATTACTCGCTGCGAAGCATCTGTTTTGTCTTTTCTCATAGTCATCTCACTGTTGTCAGGGTCTGTGCGAATCATCCACAAATGCACGCAACTGCGAATCCTCCCTTGAGCACACCCAGCAAAAAAACCTTCAAATCGGCTTCCCACTGTACGCATGAACTCTAGACCATCGACCGCATGACATCTGGCGTCTGCTGCGATCCGGACTCGTTTTCACAGCGATTTTCAGCATCCTGCGACAACAAGTCCCTCCTCAACGATTAGCTGCTTCCGCCCATACGATGCACGAAAGCCCGGCATTATTTCAACCGTTTACCAGAAAACCAGAGGAACGGCAAAACAGGGCTTTTCTGACGCAGGGGAGGCTTTGCGGCTTTGCGTGAAATCTCCATGCCTTACTCAAAGCCGCAGAAAATCGCCAGTTTGCGTGTCGCGACGACGTGCAATTGAGCTGAGGGCGAGGCGACAAACGAAGATTGCCCATCTACACTTCACCAACGGGTTGTTGACTTAGTGATCCATATAGGGTGTGTGCAGCGCGAGCGGAACACACCAGTTTTTCACGCCGTCCCAAAATGGTGCGTTGCGCTCCGCTTCACGCACCCTACTCTGCAAACGTTGAGAGTTGAATATTTCTGAGAAGATTCCTGGCAACGCATCATTTTGAGGCCGACTAAATGTAGGCCGATTTCGCCGAAGTCGGCACAGCAGATTTCAGCGAAATCTGCTTACGTGTTTCGGTTGCGGGCGAAGCCCGCGCCAAGATTAAATTACACTTCACCAGCGTGGAGCGTTGTGGTGCGGTGGCGATGGCCATGGCAAGTCAGGAGGAATGCATGTCGAACGTTGAATATGATGTAATTATCGGTCTGGAAGTTCACACGCAACTGAAGACCCGGTCGAAACTGTTTTGCGGGTGCTCCACGGAGTTCCGGCCCAACGATCCGAACACGCAAACGTGTCCGGTCTGTCTGGGTCTTCCCGGTTCGCTGCCGGTGATGAATCGTCATGCGTTTGAACTCTCGTTAACAACGGCCCTGGCGTTGAACTGCGAAATCGCGCCGTGGACTCGCTGGGATCGCAAGCAGTATTACTATCCCGACCTCCCGAAGGCGTATCAGATCAGCCAATACGATCAGCCATTCAGCAGCAAAGGCTGGCTCGATATCGCTGCCGATGATCCGCAGCAGCCGCCCCGGCGAATTCGCATCACGAGAGCCCATCTGGAAGAAGACGCGGGTAAGAACGTCCATGACGAAAGCGGACGCGGGGCGGAAAGTCGAGTCGACCTCAATCGTACGGGAACTCCGCTGCTGGAAATTGTCAGCGAACCGGATCTGCGGTCGGCGTCTGAAGCGCGCCGCTATCTGGAGAATTTGCGTTCGCTGCTGCTGTTTATTGAAGTGTCCGACTGCAACATGCAGGAAGGCAGTCTGCGGTGCGATGCAAACGTGAACCTGCACATTCACAACGCTGACGGAAGTCGCACGGCAACGCCGATCGTCGAACTCAAGAACATGAACAGCTTTCGCAATGTCGAGCTAGCCGTGGAATACGAAGTGCGCCGCCAGGCGGCGCAGTGGCAGAAGACAGGACAGAAAATCGGCGATGCTCCCAAGCAGACGCGAGGCTGGGATGCAGACCGAGGCGTCACTTTTACGCAGAGGGAAAAAGAAGAATCATCCGACTATCGCTATTTTCCGGACCCGGATCTGTTCCCCGTCACTACCACGATTCAACAGATCGAAGCCATCCGCAAGTCTCTGCCGGAAACGCCGGCGGTCCGGCGGGAACGGTTTCAGTCACAGCTTGGGCTGAGCGAATACGATGCGTCCGTCATCCTGGACCAGGGACCGGAACTCACCGCATGGTTCGAGCAGGTATCGCAATTGTGCGGAGATGGCAAAACAGCTGCGAACTGGGTGACGCAGGACATTCTGCGCGACCTGAACGCTGATAGTTTGACGATCGATCAGTTCCCAATCACGGCTCAGATTCTCGGCACACTGCTCAAATGCGTCACATCGGAACGCATCACAACCAGGAGCGCCAGGGATATTTATGCTGCATTGAAAGAGGATGCGGCCAATTTTCGTACGATTGATGTCGAGGACGTTGACAGGCTGATTATCGCACGTGGTCTTGAGATTGTCCGCGATACAGCAGCCCTGGACGCAGCGATCGCAGTCGCGATTGCGTCGAAGCCGGACGCTGTCAACGATTTTCGTTCGGGAAAACAAAATGCTGTCGGCCCGCTCATCGGTATGATTATGAAGCAAGTTGCCGGCGCGGATCCGAAGCAGGTTCGCGAACTGCTGATTGCCGCGATCAAGTGATATCCCAGGGAATGCGTTTCTTTGTGCTTATATGCAGGATGGACATTCATGTCCGTCTGTTCCCAGGATATCGTGCAATGGTCACAGAACAGGCGATGCAAATGATCATAGCGAAGCTGAATTCCCCACGAACTGCGTACGTCACCGTCTTGGCTGCGTTGTTACTTTCACCAACCAGCTCCCCCGCTGACGATCACGTCACGTTCAATCGCGACGTACGTCCGATCCTGTCGGACAAATGCTTCTTCTGCCACGGGCCGGACAGCGCGAAGCGAGAAGCCGAGTTGCGACTGGATGTTCGCGACGTCGCCGTGGCCTCCGGTGCCATTGTTCCGGACAAACCCAATGAAAGTGAGATGCTGCGCAGGATTCTGAGCCACGATCCGGAAGTGCAAATGCCCCCCGCTTCGGCGAAGCTGGCGAAACTCACGCAGGCCGAAATCGACACTTTGCGAAGGTGGATCGAACAGGGTGCCGAATACGAAGGGCACTGGGCATTTCTCCCGCTTTCGAAGGATGCCCTGGGAACTCATGCAAGCGACGATGTCACGCAACGCATTGATGAAGTCGTTGAGGCCGGTCTTTCTTCGCGTGGACTTAAGTTACAGCCGGAAGCCAATCGAAATACGCTCATTCGTCGATTGAGTTTCGACATGACCGGATTGCCGCCAACTCCTGATGAAGTCGAAGCGTTCGTCGAAGATCAGGCACCGGATGCCGTTGAGAAGCTGGTGGATCGCCTGCTGGCATCACCCGCATACGGCGAAAAGATGGCGGTCGATTGGCTGGATACGGCACGCTACGCGGACAGTTTTGGTTTTCAGGTCGATCGCCCGTGGGAAATGTGGCCGTGGCGCGACTGGGTGATTAAATCTTACAACGACAACATGCCGTTCGATGATTTCATCACATGGCAGCTCGCCGGGGATCTGCTCCCGCACGCTACTGATGAACAGATTCTGGCCACGGCGTTCAACCGCCTCAATCAACAGGAATCCGAAGGCGGCAGTGTCGAAGAAGAGTACCGCGTCGAATACGTCTGCGACCGCGTCCAGACATTTTCGACGACCTTTCTCGGGCTGACCTTTGAATGTGCCCGCTGCCACGATCACAAGTTCGACCCGCTCACTCACAAAGAATATTATCAGTTCTTCGCCATGTTTCAGAACATCGACGAGGCCGGATTGTATTCTTACTTCACCACATCCCCGCCCACACCGGCACTGACGATGCAGGATGCTTCATCGCATCAGAAACTGACGGAACTGAGCCTGGCTGTCGCCAACCTTGAGGCTGCTGGTGAAGAACTTCGTCGAAGCCGCGAACCCGCGTTTGCGGCATGGTTAAATTTGCCGGATCGAAGCGGGAAGACTCCATTATCGATGCCGGAACTGGGCCGTTTTCAGTTCGAAGCGCTCGAAGGTGACAAGCTGGCGAATTCCGTGGCTGCTGACAAACCTGCCGTGCTGAAAGGCGAAAACAAACTCACTGCCGGACGTGACGGCAACGCTGTGGAATTCACCGGCGATGACTCCGTCGATCTGCCGTTCGGCAACTTCAAACGCGAAGAGCCGTTCACTGTTTCACTCTGGCTGAAGACGCCCGATATCAAGGATCGGGCCGTCGTGTTTCATCGTTCGCGGGCATGGACCGATGCGGCAAGTCGCGGCTATGAACTGCTGATTGAGAACGGACGACTGAAATGGTCGCTCATTCACTTCTGGCCGGGAAATGCCGCGTCGATTTCCGCAAAGTCGCCTCTTCCCGTGAATGAATGGGTACATGTCGTCGTGTCGTCCGACGGCAGCAGTCGAGCGTCAGGATTGAGCATCAGCATCAATGGTGCGACTACTGATGTCGAATTATTGAAGGACAATCTGTCTCGCGAAATCACGGGCGGCGGTGGCGACAACATCGCGCTCGGGGAACGCTTTCGTGATCGAGGCTTCAAAGGCGGAATGGTGGATGATTTCCGCGTCTTCTCAAGACGACTGAGCGACCTCGAAGCACTGGCCACGTTCAATGAAGCCGCCGCGATCAGTCTCCTGACGCTGCCTGCCGAGCAACTTGACGAAACACAGCGCGCAACGTTGTTTGACCATTTTCTGATGGCGACCGACGACTCCTGGACGCAACATCTGGCAGCGTTACAGTCAGGTCGCGGATCACTCGCCCAATTCCATGATGGTCTCAAGGAGATCATGGTCATGCGCGAGCTCCCGGAACCGAAAAAGGCGTACGTGCTGTATCGCGGTGAGTACACTCAGAGACGTGAAGAAGTCTTCGCGGGAACTCCGGCAGTGCTGTCGCCGTTTCCCGAAAATGCCCCAAAGAACCGGCTGGGATTGGCAACCTGGCTGACGGACCCACGACACCCGCTCACCGCGCGGGTGACAGTCAATCGTGTCTGGCAGAGTCTGTTTGGACGCGGACTGGTGAAGACGGCAGAAGATTTCGGAAGTCAGGGAAGTCGCCCGCTGTATCCGGAGGTGCTGGATTCTCTGGCGTTGCATTTGATTGAATCAGACTGGGATATGAAACGGTTGGTACGCTCGATTGTCCTTTCGGAAACCTACCGTCAACGCAGCATGGCTGATGAAAAAACCATGGCCGACGATCCGGACAACGAATGGCTGGCGCGCGGCCCGCGTTTTCGCCTGCCTGCAGAAATGATTCGCGACAATGCACTGGCTGCCGCCGGATTGTTGAAACGAACAATCGGAGGGCCGCCCGTCAATTCCTATGAAATGGCAGAGGCATTCAAACCGGCTGCCGCCAGCGAAGGCGACAATGTTTATCGGCGGAGTATTTACACCAACTGGCGTCGGACGGGTCCGCCCCCGGCAATGGTCGCCTTCGACGCGCCGAGACGAGCTGTCTGTACCGCGAAACGGGAACGAACCGATTCTCCCTTGCAGGCTCTAATCCTGCTCAACGGCATCCAGTACGTTGAAGCCGCCCGAGTGCTGGGAGAATCGCTGCACCGCGATGCATCAGGCACCGTCGATGCGATGATTGAGCAAGGTTGCCTGCGATGCCTCAGCCGCCGACCTGATCAACGTGAAACAGAGATCCTGACACAACTGTACAATGAGCAGTTGGAACACTTTCGCAGTCATCCGACGGACGCCGATGAGTTGCTCAAAATCGGCCAGTTCTCCCACGACACGAAAACCAGTTCCATCGAAGCCGCCGCCGCCACCATGCTGGCTCAGGCATTGCTCAACCATGACGAATGTGTGATGAAGCGATAAGTACAGCATCGATCGTTCACTCATCCCGTTTGTGCAAATTCGTTATTACTTCTCTCTTGAACGAGAGTAAGATTCTCCCGCCCGCCGCGACAGGTGTCCTTCTCCTGGCCGCTGCAAGTTCGAGCTGACTTGTGATCTTACGAAGATATTCAAAACTCGCCCATGCGACCCGATTGCAGCACATTTCGAGTTTTGATAAATTCAGGCTCGACTTTTGAATATCCTGATTCCCAGAGGTCTGCTACCTCAAACTGAGTTGGGATGACTGGAATGTTCGGCGATCAACCACAGAACCGCAATGAACCACAAGTCCACCCCGCGCTCGACGCCTTATCGCCGTTCGATTCCGTGTCGCGCGGTCGCCTGCAAATGACAGTCGGTGAAGCGATCGGAGAACAATGTCCGCTGATCGTCGGCTGACGAACTGATCGTCGGTCGGCCCTTAATCACGAAACCAAAAACAATCACACGCTTCGGTTCCAAAGGCTGTCTCGCGGTTGATCGTCGCCAGCCACTCGATCCCGGAACAAACAACAATAACACTCCATTACTCAAGGGTAAGCGCTATGGATATCAAGGGGTCGCTGGTCATCGGTGCGAGCATCGTAGTCGCGAGTATCGTGCTGGGGCTTACG
>JANOUN010001505.1:0-1566 GCA_031416875.1 Planctomycetota bacterium
TGCTGGTGGATGGCAGTCCTGGAAGCGATGCTGCCTCTGCGAATTCCGTGACCGCTGGTCGGAAAGTTGTCCGGGGCATTGAATCCAATCAGGTTCCGAACATCGACGATCTGCTCGATCAGGTCCTTTCCGAACTCGCGACGCTCGGGCTTGACGCTTCACTCCTGCGATAGACACTGGCACAGTCAGATTCGGTTGCAGGAGTGTCTGCAGCAGAATGACCGAAAACCTGCGAGAGCCCGGCTTTCTGAAAAGGCCGGGCTCTTCGTACTACTCACAGTTGATTTCTTGTTTTGCCGCGAAGATTATCAGCTTGCTCTCAACAGAAGGTGGGGCGCGTGCGACAGAAAAATTGGTGACAGAAAAATGGATCGCAGATTGAAAATATTTCTTGCTCCCATTTTTCTGTCACCAATTTTTCTGTCGTCTGTGTTTCTGCGTCCCGGCTTTAACCAATGGGTTGCGGGCGAAGCCCGCGCTGGGTTTTAAAGGGTCTAACTTGCTCCGGGATCGACATTTCGGGATTTCCTGAACAATTGCTGCGATTTCGTTGAACCATTTCGGCCATGGAATTGCTCAACTATCGACGTGGTTGGGGTCGGGAATTTCGGTGAGCGTACAATTGACGTTGATTCTCGGGAGGATGAGGTTCGAGCCGATGGCAGCGGCAGAAATGCACGGCTCGGCAGGAGCCTCGCCCTCCCTTAAGACACAGAATCGCCTGGACTCCTGTAACGCGACTCCGTAGATTCATGGTCAGTGCAATGCATTTTGTCCGAGTGATTGGAGCATGAAAATGTGGCGATTTGTCCTCATCAGCGTTCTTCTGACAGCACTTTGTTCGAACGCAGGCGTCGCCGCGGACTCGTTTCTGGAACGCTTCGCGCTGGCGAGTGATCGGGAAGCGGTCCTGAAGGAACTCATTCCCGGAACGCAGGAATACTACTATTTTCACTGTTTGCATTATCAGAACACCCAGCAGTACGATCGAGTTGAAGAATTCCTGCAGAAGTGGATTGCTGTGCACAACAGCAGCGACCTGATCAATGAGATTCAGTATCGGCAGGCCGTGCTGACGTATGACCGCAATCCTCAGAAGTCACTGGAGTTCATTCGCGATCGCCTTGGACTGGCCTTCAATCACCAGCAGGACGTACCGAATGCCGAACCAGACTTGCCGGAGTCTCTCGATCAGAACCTGATTTCGCGTGAGCAACTGCTGAAGCAGGCGTACGCAGATCACGGCGACTTGTCGGGTGTTACGACTCAGTCGTTCCCATGGCTGATTGGGACGGAACTCAGTCCCGACCGCCGGCGACATCTGCTCAGCCAGTTGGAGCGTCCCGACTTTCCAGGGTTGGCAAAACTGGTCGTGGATGATCTGAATTTCCAGAACAGCGGCGGCTTTGGATCACTCGGGATTCACCAGCGACTGTTGCTCGATCAACTGCGGGAATGCGCAGAGCTGATGCCGACGTTGCTGGATCAGTCGGCGTTCGTCCATGTGTGGCTGCAGCGTCTGGCCCCTGGAAACGATGTCAATACCACTCAGGATGCCGCTGAACG
>JANOUN010001506.1:0-1973 GCA_031416875.1 Planctomycetota bacterium
GCCCGGCAGGCAGGACCTACTTTGAAATGCTGCAACAGGCGGAGTGAGTGTGTGCTGGTTGGACGTGGTTTGATGCCTCGGTCGATGTCACCGAAGTGTAAATCCCGATACAATAGCGTCGCAGCAGAAAGCCGGGTCCCGCTGGTTCATTCCTGCTGGAATTGGTATTTCGTAATCCGTTATATCGGTTGCTTCCACCGTCACCTCGAGCAGACAGGCTGTTTTCATCATGATTCAACTGGACAGTTCCCGACGATTGTTTTTGAAAACCTCTGTCGCACTTGCGGGGTCCACACACCTCATGCATGGATTACTTCACGCGCAACCGGACGAATTGATCGGGCCACTCTTCGCTTATGTCGGAACCTTCAGTTCTCCGCTCCGCGATATGTTGCCGACTCAGGTGGATCTGCCGCCCGGAAATGGACGTGGCATTCACCTTTTCCAGGTGAATCGCGAAACCGGGGCGATGACGCCCGCTGGCATTTACGAGCTGGGCACAAGCCCAAGCTGCCTGGCTTTGAATGCTTCCGGAACCCACCTGTATTCTGCCAATGAAACGGATCGAGTTGGCGATGACAAGCAAGGCACGGTCAGTGCCTTCGCTGTCAATCGGGTTGACGGGAAACTGAAGCTGCTCAACACCGTTCGTTCCGGCGGCGCTGGCCCCACCTATGTGAGCCTGCATCCTTCCGGACGATTCCTGTTCGTCGCCAACTATTTTGGCGGCTCCGTCGCGGTGCTGCCGATTCTGCCCGACGGCCGTCTGGGCGACGCCACGGACATCAGGAACGATGCCGGTCAACTTGGTCCCGCCACAGCGACCAGTGCTCCACCGGGCAGCTTTGCCTTCAGCGGCCATGATCGGACTCATGCGCACATGATTCAAGCCGATCCCTCCGGTCGCTTCGTGCTACATGTGGATCTGGGCCTGGATCAGATCTTCGTCTGGAAATTTGACGAAGAAAAAGGCATGCTGACTCCGAATGAACAGGCCACGGTCTCGCTGCCACCCGGAGACGGGCCTCGGCATTTTTACTTTCATCCCAATGGACGCTGGTTCTACTCCATTCAGGAGGAAGGTTCGACTCTCGTGCTGTTTGACTACGATGCCGAAACAGGTCGGCTGGCGTCACGCCAGACGATCTCCACTCTGCCGCCCGGCTTTGCCGGCAGTAATTTCTGCTCCGAGATCCTGGTTTCAGCCGATGGGAAGTTTGTCTATGCAGGCAACCGGCTGCACGACAGCATCGGGATCTTCTCCGTGGGACAAGACGGCACCCTCACATTTGTCGGTGAAGAATGGACGCGTGGAAACTACCCGCGCAGCTTCAACTTTGATCCCACCGGCCAGTTCCTCTATTGTTGCAATCAGCGTGCTGACAATATCGCCGTCTTCCGTGTGGATCGCAGAACCGGCGGCCTCAACTTCACCGGCCATTACGCGCCCGTTGGCAATCCGTCGATCATCATATTCCTCAATGGCACAAAGGCGAGTTAAATGTCGCTCATACCCTTGATCACATTTTTCCGTAATGCGGGGTTCGCCAACACTCCAAATGTGTCCCGAAACTCCGTGGCGGGAATTCTCGACACGGCGTGCCGAGCCACCATGGCTGGCATCAATCGTCGCGATTTCCTCAATGCCTCGACGGCGGTGATGTTCGACCGCGCTGAGGGGATTCGCCTGACACACTCGCCGAGCGGCGGCGGTGTCAACGCTGACCTGCAGACAACCAACCCCGCGTGGGATTTCCAGTTCCTTGTGCAAAACCCCGAGGTCATGAAAGAATACAGCTTCCGCGTGCGCACCGTGCTTCGCCCGCGCTGCTCGCGCGAGGAGTTGCTGGATGAGTTCATGGCATGGAAGGAGACAAAATGAAGCCTATGCTATACTGCTGCAGGACTTGCGGTGCTGTCGTTGATTTCGCTGAGAATGCAATCGACGTTGATTCTCGGGAGGGCGAGGCTCC
>JANOUN010001507.1:0-2364 GCA_031416875.1 Planctomycetota bacterium
AGCCGATCCGATCATCACCCCAGAACCAGACGGAAACCAATTCGCCCGCAGTATAGGGGCCGTGTGCGGATGACATAAGAGCCATTCCGTTCGCCTCAACCGTGGCCTTCAGGTCGGAGGAACCATTCCATGGGACCGGACGAACGATGAGCTGCCCTGCGTCCACAGAAATCACTGCAGGCTGATAAACTGGGCGGCTGCCTTTGACGACAAACGACTGACCGAGGCGGGCCACCAGGCCACGCTCTGGTTGACGGAAGATCCCGGAGATTTTTTCAAGCGCAGGCCGGACGAAAAGTTCAAAGCAGACAAGACTGCTCACGGGATTTCCTGGCAATCCAAAGACCAGTGTCGTATGCGACTCATGACGCCGTGTTCCGAACCACAGCGGTTTCCCCGGCTTCATGTCAACGCCGTGAAAGACTCGATCAACTCCTGCCGCTGCCAATTGCTGCGGCACCAGATCCAGTGTGCCTGCCGAAACTCCACCGCTCAGCAACAACACATCGTATTGCAGCCCTTGTTGAATTCGCATGGATAGTTCGGCAATATTGTCTCGTGCCACGCCCAGCGAGACGGGACAAGCGCCGCAGGTTTCCGCCTGTGCCATCAACATGGGTTCGTTAGAGTTCCGAATCGCGCCGGGGCGCAAAGGCTGATCGCAGGCAATCAATTCATCTCCGGTCGCAAGGACAGCAACTGTCGGTTTGTGGTACACCGGCACGGTTGCCTGCCCGAATTCAGCCAGTGCCGCGATCTGCTGAGGCTGAAGTCTGGTCCCGGCGGCCAGCAATGGTGAGCCTTGTCGAGCGGCGCTCCCCTGACGCATCAGATTGGCCTCAGCGAAAATGGCGTCACGCGGAATGACGACGTGATCCGGGGATGCTTCATCAAACTGAACCCGTTCGATCGGCACAACGCAGTCGCAATTGGCAGGCAGGGTGGCTCCCGTCATGATTCGTACGGCATTTGTCGTCGTCACGGCTTTTGACGGCACCATGCCAGCCGTGACTGTTTCGACAACAGCAAGTCTGATCTGTTCCTGATCGCCATCAGCAACAGCAGCTGCAGTCGTCACGGCAAAGCCATCCATCAGCGATTTGTCAAAAGGCGGCGAATCGTGCGGAGTCACCAGATTCACCGCCAGCACGCGATGCAATGCGTTCGTCAGTGCCACGGATTCTGAAGGCACCTGGAGTGCTTTAGCTAAAACGAATGCAAGTGCATCATTTACGGACAGCATGGCAGACTCTGCAGTAAGAATGTTGGGGAATTGCGGATCAAGCGTCTTTTGTTGATGCCACAATTCCCGCTCTCGGAACCAACTGTAATCGGTGCCCGGCAAAGAGGCTAGACATTCCAAGGGACTTCACACAAGCCAGTGACGGCGACACCTTTACCACCTGTCACGGCAGGGTTGGGTTTGTCGGCTGGGGTGTATCAGACTTGTGGACGAGTTGCAGCAAAACCTGCAGCAGCATTTCTCCAGAACTGCTCAAGTGAGCTTTGGGGGATTTCCTATTTACCCAAATCCGTGTATTATTGAGGATCTGGAGGCATTGCTGCGCGGGGGAGTCCTTGGTGTAAGCGGCGGTTTGCGTGACTGGCGAACTGTGACGCCTGGACTTGATGCGAGCTTGGAAAAGGGGTCTGGAACCAATAGTGCGCAGCACCCTTCGGGCCATTTGGCTATTGGTTCCTGACCCCTTTTCCAAGCCTTGACAGAGCACTAGTCGAGTGCCTTCCATCTGCTGAGGGAACATCAGATCAGGCGGGTACTCTGAATCCAATTATTTGATCGAAGAAAGCAAAACATGCCAAGTTATTTCTGTTATTGGCAGCGTCTGGCTGCCACCGCAATGCTCACGCTGCTGGGGGCTCAGGCAGTGGCCCAGGAACCTGCCAAACCAGATGCCCCGAAGCCCGACTACCCGCCATCAGACAAGGTGCTGGAGGGCTATGAAAAAGTCGTGACGAAAGCGAACATCAAGCCGATGTATACGCTGTGGACCCGCCAGAAGGATGGCCAGATGTTCGCCGAACTTCCACGCGGATTTGCGCAAAAGAAATACTTTATTGCCACAACTGTCGCCAGCGGAGAAACTTACGCCGGTTTGCAGGCGGGCGACGTGTACGTGTACTGGCGGCAATACGACAAGCATCTGGCTTTGCTAACTCCCATGATCGAGTATCGTGCGACTGGCGACAAAGAAGCAGAGTCGTCCGTCAAGCGCCTGTTCACCGATCGAGTGCTGATGGAAGTGCCGATCATCACCATGGGACCAGGTGGCGGCCCCGTGATTGATGTTGATGCGATGCTTGTGAACAATCCGTCGCTGAGTTTCTCACCTGCGGCGGTCAACT
>JANOUN010001508.1:0-3891 GCA_031416875.1 Planctomycetota bacterium
CACTTTCCGTCTACATGACTCGAGCGGACGGACAAACCTGGGGCATCGCAGACAAAGTTGATCACAACATTACGCAAGTGGTTTCCGGCATCGCGAACACAGCTCTGGCACCGGACCTGGCAGCCACTGCAGCGGTCAGAATACTGCGACAAACGGATGTCACCGGTCCGTGATGCTCTCCTTGTTCAGTACACGCAACCCCGTTTTCAGTTGGGACATGTTTGCGGTTGGCCGGCGGTCGCCCGCACCTGAGTGCCGACAAGCTGGCGATCCTGGACATCAAAGCCAGGGACTCCGACGGACGGTTCCTGAATGTTGAGATGCAGAAGTCACTTACTCCAGCACTACGAGAACGGCTCGTGTACTATGCCGCTTGTCTCTACTCCAGCCAGATGTCCGAAGGCGATGAATACCCGGATCTGCGTCCGACGATCGGGATCTGCCTTCTTTCAGCGATCATGTTTCCAGGGATTCCCGCTGGCCATTTGAAATTTGCATTGAGTGACCTGGAGCATGGAGTTAGGCTGACTGATCATTTTGCGGTCGCTGCTGCCGGAACCAGCGTTTCAGAAACTGATTGGAATCCTCGAAATGATCTCGAAAACCGAAGCTCAGCGTCACAGCCGGGGGAATTCGTAAGCAATTGACGACACGGCTCACGGTCAATGGCTTGGCCCGTCTTAAGATACGGCACGCGGTTGGCATTGGCTCGTTTAACCGCGTGCCCAGCGGGCCGCGATTGTTCTATTTGAAATTTCGTATTTGAAATTTGAGATTTGAAATACAAAGCGCGGGGCGTTGCCCACGCGGTTAAACGAATGTGCCAGCCTCAACCGCGCGCGGTATATCCTTCCTTGCCTGAAAGGTACACTTAGACTTCGAAGCTCACGCCGATCAATACTGTTCCGAAGACGTAAGGCCACCGAGTTTCAAGTGTTCCAATTCCAACTCCGTCTGCCCGGAATCGTGATAGTACTTTGCCAGCCGACGATTCGCTTCCTGGTGATGATCAGAATGTTACCGGGCTTTCACGTCCCGATGGACAAGCCTCTTTTGATGAGCCGTAGTGCAGGGCGAACCTCGCCCTCCAAACGCGGGACGCTTTTGATTGCGCATCAGGCCCGGTTCTCACCATTGTTGAGGTGAACTGTCTTCGCCTCTGTTCTTTTGACGGCGACGAAGACTCATTTGATTATCAATCAGCCGGGACTGAAGAATCAGTCGTCTACAGGACTCAATTTCCAGCCACCGACAACTAACGAGATTGGCTTCACTGGATCAGGCAGCGTTTCTCCAATCATCCCCAGTGACCATCGCGCACTGTCCGGAATGCCGGTGTCCGGAAAATCAATCTTGTACGCTTCCAGCAGTCCCGGCACGGCGGGTTTCGCCTTCATCAACCCCAGCGCGATGGCCGACATGCTTTGCACTTCATGCATTTCCGGCGGTATACCCGCTCGATCTGCTATCCGCTCAAGAAAGGATTTCGCAAGGGCTGGCACCGGATCGTTTTCATGGAACAGTCCCAGCGCCCACATTGCTGCTGCCCGCTTGAAACTTCCACCAGGAGCTGCCTTATCAAAATCGGGTTCCAGAATCGCCTGCAGGTCCTTCAGTCGCATCAAACCCGCATACTGAATCAGATACGATGACTGCTCACCGATGTCGGCTGAAGAAACGATCACTGTGCCCGCATTCTTAAGTATCTCCTCGTTTCGCAGCAAATGCTTCCTGACAGCTTCCTCCACCTCCGGGTCCGGAAACAAATGGAGCAGCCATGCCGAAGTGACCAGCACTTCACTGCGAGGATGTTCCAGCAACGGAATACAGCGATCCGAAAACTGTGCTGCGCGAAGTTGTCCCAGCAACAACAGACTCTGCTCAATTCCCTGCCAGTTCTCGCTGTTCTCCGTCAGCGTCTCGCTGGCCTTCGCAATGATTCCGTCTCGCAGTTGTGACTCGTTTTCGGCTACCAGAAATAACATTGCCCGCGCGACATTTCGAACTTCCAGATGTTTGTCGCTCAGTTGTTCGTGGAGCCACCCGGAACGTTCGGCATCTGGAAAAAGCTGCATGATGCGAGCGGCTGTCATGCGGACGACAGCATCATGATGCATGCGCCCCGCCGGCAATGCCGGAATGAGGGCATCGGGATTCAGTCGGTACAATGCCTCCCATGCTGCAGACGCAACACCATCCGAACCGTCCGCACACAGGGGCAACAGGCGGGCGTGTGCCTCCGGCTTCGTGCTGGACAGGAGTTCGATCCCCAGCAGCCGTTCCAGCACATTGCCTCCGATCAGAGATTCCGCTTCTGTGAATGCCCTGTCCGGGGCCAGAACACAAAACGCCTTTGCCGCTGCCCGCCGCTTTTCATAAGCCAGCAACTTGCCATGCAGAACCGAAAGCAGGAGATCCGAGACCTGCGGATCACCCAGCGCTGCAAGTCCGTCACAGGCCAGTGACACGGCAACTGTGGTCTCAGAGTCTGCTGCGAGTCGTTTCTTCCAGATGTCGGCTGCTGCCGCTGTTTTCCAGCGTGCGAGAGCAGGCTCGATCCATAGTCGCTGCGCGTCAGAGGCGTGTTCATTCAGCTTCAGAACGGCGGAGGCAGATTGCGAGATATCAGCATTCACGAGGGCTCGGGCACACGCAAAGCGCACGCGGAGATTTGAATTTGATTCCAGATGCTTCAACAGGATGTCGTTTGACCCACTGATATCCTGGAGTTTTTCGTGTGCGACTCGCGCCAGACTGAGAGCTGCCGTTTCCAGCACTTCATCATCGTTCATTTCGCGGAGCGTCTTGTCAAACAAAGGCACATAACGCGGATCCAGTGTCTTGACACCTGCAGGCGGAATCAGATACGGCTCAAGAAACATCCGCCGTGGCAGATTGTTGAAGCGTGCGATGTGAGCAATATCCAAGGGGCCGAGAAACGGGCCTTGCGGGGAAAATCCAGGATAGGGAAGCTCATTCTGCAACACCCCAGTGCTGCGATGCTTGTCTGCACCATCAGGCTTATCCTGCGCCACAGCGCCGTGTGGCGACATGAGAATCAGAATCGAAAAGGCGTGCCATGCCAAGCAGGAACAAAGAATTCGGCGCGGCCAGGACGTCATAACGAAACTCACGTATAATATTTGAGCCAAAGAAACATCAATCAGATTGAGAGAGGATAACGCCAGAGACGCCCGCCCGCTATCCAATTCGGTTTTGGAGTTCAATTGGTTCATTCTGCGGCTGGCCCAAAAGGAATTGTGGACCAGGCCCTGTGATCGCCCTGGCGAATCGTCCAATAACCGGATGCAACGTCAGTCACAATTTCTCGATCACCGCCAGGCCAGAGAATCTCAAGATCGACGCTGTTTGCATCGGCGAGGCCAAAATGAATTTCATTCGCACTGGCGGATTGAAAACTGCCTCCGCCAACAAGATGTTCACAGGCTACGGGTTCAGTGTTTCTGAGCGTGACGCGAGCGGTGACCGGAGTGCGACAGCATTTTCGGCCAATGAGTCGCAGGAACAATGACGATCCGGCAGACTTCGTTTCATTACGCAGGATGACGGACGGGTCGATCTGATGCGAAACGACCGCATCCATGCGCCCATCTCGATCAAGGTCACCCATCGCCATCCCCCTCCCAAGCAGCTCGTGACGGAAAAAGTCGCCTGCCGCGTTGGAAACATCGACAAATGAGGCGTAGCCCTGGTTTTCAAAGAGCTGTGGCGTCATGCGGTAGGGAGCGCTGGGCCCGGACCAGGTTCGATCGTTCGTATGACCGTTGACCACGAGCAAATCCTTCCATCCATTATTATCGACATCAATCGGGACGACGCCAAATGCGAGTTTCGTCATGCTTGGAGGGCCAAGCGCCGAGACTCTGGTGG
>JANOUN010001509.1:0-1990 GCA_031416875.1 Planctomycetota bacterium
AGAGAAGTCTTCCGCGGAATTCTTCGAGAATTTCGCACTCCCCCACTGACGCAGCTTTTCGGTGACCCGCTTCACGGTCTGCACGTCAAAGCGCGGCGCACGAGTGCCGATGGTGTTGACCCACAGCACCGGGTATTGATCCAGCAGATTTCTGACCAGGTGCTGGCACGAAGACGGATGACGTCCCCAGTCGTCGGAGAAGACGAGCAGTGAGCCAATGGACCGGGATTGAGGGCACTCGGCGATCATGAGTGACCTCCTGTGCCTGCTACGGCGTCGATGCGCGGGACGTCAATGCACGAGACGCGGTGTTCGCGGGGCGAATGACGGAGATGGCTACGGTTCAACACTTCATGGTAGACATCGCGATAGGCGTGCAACATGCCATCGAGCGAGAAGTTTTCGATAGCGCGTCGCGCTGCGACGTCGGCCATGCGTTCGCGAAGCTCGGGATGGCGATAAAGTTCGATCAGTGACGCCGCCAGCGAGGCATGGTCGCCGGATGCGGCCAGAAACCCCGTGACGCCATGTTCGACAAGTTCGGGAAGACCACCGACGGCGGTGGAAACCACCGGTCGTCGGGCCGCCATGGCTTCGATCACCGTGAGCGGAATGCCTTCGCTGATGCTGGACATCAGAAACACATCGGACGCGGCCAGCAGATCGGCCACATCTTTTCGCGTTCCCGCCAGCGTGACTGTTTGTGCGAGTCCTCGGTCGCGAATCGTCTGTTCGATCGCCGCACGCTGATCACCGTCACCGGCCAGCAAGAGTCGCAGTCCGGGGATTTGCTTTCGTGCCTCATCGACGGCTCGCAGTGCGGTCTGGTGATCTTTAAGTTCATGCAGCCGCGCAACCAGGACGGCGACGAAATCGGTTACGGTATAGCCGAACTCAGCGCGAATTCGTTCACGGGCACCGGCGGATGGTTTGCCGAGCGTCCTGAGATCAACGCCATTGTAGATGACTTCAACGCGGGATTCGGGCAGCCCCTCGTTATCGATCAGTGCCTGGCGCACGGCATTGCCGCAGCCGATGAGTCGATCACAGCTGCGGAGCATCAGCCTGTTGACGACCGATCGCCTGCTGCTGGGCAAGTCCGGGAAATGGCGACCGTGTTCGGTAAAAACGACCGGGCGGCGGCCGAACAGGCCACGACTGAGCATTGATTGAAAAAACGGCGTGTATTGATGAGCATGCAGAATCTCCGCGCCTTCCCGATCAGCAAATTCACGCAGTCTCTTCGCGCAACCTCGATCGATGCCGGGCTGACGATGCAGATGTGCGACGGTAAAGCCATCCTGCTTCAGGCGTTCACCGATCTCACCGACTTCATCCAGAACCGCCACGACGCAGCGGAATTCGTGGCTCAATCGACGCATCATCTGATTCACCAGCACTTCCGCCCCGCCAATTCCCAGCGCATGGATCACGTGGCAGATCGCAGGACAATCGTCGATGGATGTGATGCCGAGACGTGTGTTTGATGCTTGTATCATGATGTTGAGTTTATGAGCGGAATGGTGCTCGCGAGTTGTTGATTTAAGTGTGGGATAAGCTTCCAGCTTGTCAGGTTTCCAGAAAAACATTGTGTCTTCATTAAGCGATGGCAAGCTGGAAGCTTACCCCACGTAGAATTTCAGATTAAATCAACCGGCGGCTGGCACCGGGCCGCTTATAGATATAACCTCCGCATTGCCTTCCATGCATTTGCCAAACGACCCGGATGCAACGCCTGAATGCCAGCGATGATGAATCGCCGCGGCGACTTGATCAGTTTCCTGATTCGTAACTTCTGCGGCACAAACATCGACCATGGGCCGACGTCGTACAGCGCCTGACATGCAGGAATCAGCATCGGTTCGCAGGTGCGGTGGAAGACATCGCGATGGCCTTCAGTCATCAGGATCGAGAGGCATCGAGCTGTCAGGCGTGCATTTCCAAACGCGGTCAGATCCTGCCATGCGGCTTCGTTAATATCGTCGGCTTT
>JANOUN010001510.1:0-1861 GCA_031416875.1 Planctomycetota bacterium
TGACCCCCTTATTTCCAACATCTGACATTCCTGTTCCGCAGCATTGCCCACAGAAGTTCGTCGCTGACTCCACCTCATCGATTTCCTCGTCTCCCGCTGCCCTTCCAGTGCCCAAAGTCTCAATACTTGTCCCGTGCTTCAACGCAGAACGCTGGATTGCGCAAGCGGTTCAGTCAGCATTGGATCAGTCTCATCACGACGTGGAAATCATTGTCGTCGACGATGGTTCAACTGACGGCAGTCTGGATGTCATCCGTTCATTCGGTAACCGGATTCGATGGGAATCAGGTCCCAACAACGGCGGAAACCGCACAAGGAACCGGCTGCTTGAGCTTGCGACAGGGGAATGGATTCAATACCTGGACGCCGATGATTATCTGCTGCCGGAAAAGATCGAGAGACAGTTGGAGGAACTTCAGGCTGCCGACCATGTGGACGTCGCCTATTCACCTGTGATCTTCCGTTTCGAGCAATCTCCCAGACCAGCCCGAGAAGAACTTTTTGTCATTCCTGAACCGCGTGATCCATGGATCCTGCTGATTCAGTGGATGCTGCCGCAGACGGGCGGGCCACTGTGGCGCAGATCTGCTCTTCTGGATGCCGGCGGCTGGAACGAAAATCAGAAGTGCTGTCAGGAGCATGAACTGTATTTTCGGATGCTGAGGTGCGGGAAGCGATTTCAATACTGCGAATCGGCCGGTGCCGTCTATCGCCATTGGAGCGAAGGGACGGTCTGTCGCAAAAATCCTCTGGACGCCTTTCTGACGCGAATGAGTGTGGTCAGCGCCTGCGAAGAGTTTCTGATTTCCACAGGAGAGTTGAACCGGGACCGGCGTGATGCGGTCGCACACACCAGATACCAATGCGCTCGCAGTATCTGGCATCTCGACCGCAAACACGCGATTAACCTCGCCAGGTCAGCACGCAAAGGACACCCTGATTTCAGACTGCCCAAAGCCAGATACTTTCCCATGCTGTATCGATCACTTGTCGCAGCGTTTGGTTTCCGTACTGGCGAAATGGTTGCGGATTTGGCTCGGTGTGTGCAGAAGCCATCCATGCACGGCACATCTCGCAGCATTTCTGGCAATTGATGCGTACTCCCTGCCAGTTTCCACTCGAACGGTCGCTCCGCTGCAGCACCGGGATCGCACCCGTGAATCGACCGACAACCACATGAAAAAGCAACGCATTCTCAGCATCTTCGGCACGCGCCCGGAAGTCATCAAAATGGCACCGGTAATCCGGGCGCTGGAGAATGATCCGACGCGATTCGAATCAATCGTCTGTTCCACCGGGCAACATCGGGAGATGCTGAGTCAAATGACAAGTCTGTTCAGTCTCCGCTGTGATGTGGAGCTGGACATTATGCGGCCGGACCAGACACTTTCTTCGCTGACAGCTCGTCTGATTGACGAAATCGATCGAACCATCCTTCAGATCAATCCGGACTGGATACTGGCTCAGGGTGACACGACGACTGTCCTTGCTGCGGCGATCGCAGCATTCTACCGACGTGTGCCGTTTGCCCATGTCGAAGCCGGATTGAGGACTCACAATCTCGCGCATCCGTTTCCGGAAGAGTTTAACCGGATCACTGCCGATTCGACCGCGTCACTTCTTTTTGCCCCGACATCGCGCAGCGCTGCAAATCTGATTGCGGAAGGAAAGCCGCAGCATTCAGTCCGCGTTACAGGAAACACTGTCATCGACTCCCTGCAGTTCGTTGCCGGGCTGCCTTATTCGTGGGAAGACGGTCCGTTGAAAGTGATCTCGCGAGCGCAACGGATTGTGCTGGTGACTGCTCACCGGCGTGAGAGTTTTGGAGATGCCTTTCGCGACATCTGCGCGGGCATCGCTG
>JANOUN010001511.1:0-8500 GCA_031416875.1 Planctomycetota bacterium
ATGTTCGAATTCCTCGTCAGCCAGATGAGGTTCGGTGACCATGCGGCCGATGAAAGGCAGGGCGTCGATGATGCGATCGGCGGTCGTCGCGGCAGAAAACGTTACATGCGCGTTGCCCACATGGATGCTGCGCTGCAGGCCGAGATTGTCCATTGCCGCGCTGAGTTCACGCGCGGACAATCCCCCGGCCCCGCGCGTAAACATCTCGGTCAGAATCGCGGCGGTCCCGCAACGACCGTCCGCATCACGCACGCCTCCGGCAGGCACCAGCAGCGTAGCGGCCGCCGACTGCACATCCGGCATCGGTTCAACAATGACAAGCAGACCATTGGAAAGACGAAAACTCTGAGGCGATTGGAGCATGAAGGGATTCTGACTTTTCGAAAAACGCTCGTAACTATTTTTTATTCTTAGCGGGCAGATCAAAGTCGCCACCGATGTTACGCCACATCGCATGCACATGGTTGGCTTCGTTCTGGGTGTTATTGTACTCGATGATGAACGATTCCCCCTGGACGACGTAGTGATGTCGCTGATTGCGTTCTGATTCGCCCCACCAGCCGATGCGGACATTGTCCATCCCGGATTTTTCAATCGCCTTCATGCGGTCGCGCACAACCTGGACGGGCATCGCCGTGACGTATTCGGCAATCAATTCACGCAGCAACTTTTGTTGTTCCGGAGACATGTCAGCGTACCGCAGACCCGCAGCTTCCGTCACGACCGGCTGAGGTTCTCCGGCACCGCGAATATCGTCAGGTGCGACTTTCGCAATCCACATCTGTTTCTGCTGAGCCTCAGTGCATGACTTCAGAATATCTCGTGCGAGATCTTCGCGTTTTCCGAGAACTCGCAGGCTGCGCTTCGGGCCACCGTCGATGAGTCCTGGATTGGCTCCAAAAAACTCCGGCGTGCTGCTGACGATCACACCGTCCTGGATCATGAAATTCAGTGACAGATGATGCCCTTCAAAGCGCCAGCCCCATTTGCCGGTTGGGCCAGGCGTGCCGAAAATTGTGATGTGGTACTTATGAGGATGTCGACGATTGCGGCGATATTCCTCTTCGCCTTCTTCGAACAGATATAACACTTCTTCCAGGCTGCGAACCTGCAGCGTTTTTGCATACCCGGCTGCCGACAATCCTGATTTCACCAGTTCGTCAGCGGCCTTGCGAGGTTCGCCGAACAGATCCCACAGGACGACACCGTTGCGATCGCGCGGGATGAAGTGCCAGTTGAGCCGTTCCGGATCGTCGTACGAATACATCATTTTCTGCTTCAGTTCAGCCGGCAGAATTTCCGCTAGCTTTGTGGCGGCAACGGCCATGCTGACGCCGGGCCGGTCACTGCCATCGTCGGCACGAGTCGTCTGACTGGCTGGCCAGAGAGCCGCGAACAACAAAAGCAGGGTTGATGAATTGACGAGCGATTTCATAGACGTGATCCGTGGAAGTTGAGGTGGGAGGATTTGAAGGTTCGCAGTCTGCGCGGCGTATGCAGAAGTGACTCGACGTTCACATTTCAGCCTGGAGGCCAGACCATTGGCCGGCCGCCCAATATATGAATGTGCAGATGGTAGACACTCTGCCCACCGTCCGCGTCCGTATTGATCACAGTTCGATAACCGCCATCAAGCCCGAGAAGATCTGCGACTTTGGGAACCGTCAGCAGCAGGTGTCCACAAAGCTCCGCATCGTCCGGAACAAGATGACGCAGGGAGACAATTGGTTTTTTGGGAATCAGCAACACATGCACCGGAGCCTGTGGAGTGACATCCCGAAACGCCAGGCACAGGTCGTCCTCGTAGACGATATCCGCCGGTATTTCGCGGTTGATGATTTTGAGAAAAATCGTCAATCAAGGCTCCTTTGCGACCAGATGCAGGCTGAACAGGAATTTCCTGTCGCGGGCATTGTGGGCGTGGATCGGCCTTCATGCAACCGTACGATGAACATTCATGTCCGTCGCTGGCGGAGCAGTCGCTCAAAGCCTGCACCCGCGACAAACAGCAGAGACTGTGTTTAGAATAGAGCGGTTGGTTTTTGATTCGTTTCCGGGGAGCCCTCGTCATGCGTCTGATTGCATTGTGTCTGCTGTTGAGTGTGTTGTCGAACCCGTCCGTGGCTTTTGCGGATTCCGCTGATGGTTGCCTGGATCTGTACTTCATTGACGTCGAAGGTGGTGCAGCCACGTTGATCGTGACACCGGCCGGTGAATCGGTTCTGATCGATTCCGGCTATCCAGACAATCATGGCCGGGATCTTGACCGGATCATCCACGTCGCAAAAGATCTCGCCCACCTGAAGCGTATTGACCATGCGGTGGTATCTCACTGGCATCTGGATCACTACGGCAATCACGCCGCGCTGGCAGCGAAATTCGGAATCGGTACATTCTGGGACCGGGGCATTCCGGATGAGCTGTCGGAAGACCCCGCCTATCAGGAACGCATTGCCAGTTATCGAGCGGCCTCACAGAACGCATCAAAGGCCCTGCATGTCGGCGACACATTGCCACTGAGGTCCGGGAAGACACCGCTGACAGTTCGCGTGCTGACGTCGGGTCGAGAAGTCGTCACCGACGAAGGCGATGTGAATCCGTTTGCAGATCGTCACAAAGCTCAGCCCGATGATCCCTCCGACAATTCCGCCAGCCTGAGTCTGCTGTATTCGTTCGGCAATTTTCGGTTTCTGACATGCGGTGATCTCACGTGGAATACAGAAGCCAAACTGGTCACTCCGCGAAATCCCGCTGGTCATGTTGATCTGTTCATGGTGACACATCACGGACTGCCGGTGAGCAACAATCCCGCAATGGTGCTGGCGATTGATCCGGTTGTCGCCATCATGTGCAACGGTCCAAAAAAAGGCGGCGCGGAACAGACGATGGCGACTCTGCGAGAAGTCAAATCGCTCAAGAACTGGTTCCAGCTGCATCGCAATGTGGAACTTGATGATGCGAAGCAGGCTCCTGCGGATTTCATCGCCAACAGCGAGCAGACTGCGGACTGCAAAGGTGAATGGATCCTGACGAAAGTTGCTCCGGATGGAGCAGCGTACAGCGTACAGATCGGCCCGAAGGGAAAGAAGCACGCATATGAAACACGATCTCGATAAGTCGCTGCAAACCGGCACCGACTTCAGGCACGACCGGTATTCCGGCTGCATCGCAAACGTCGCCTGCGCCGCACTTCAGGCTGAGGCGCGACGGCGGGCTTTGGCGTGGCGCAGCGTGCGATACTTCAAAGTCAGAAAGACGGCCAGCATCTGCTGAGCGTCGCGGTATCGGTGGCGAGGATTGACGGCGATCGCGCGGCGCATGAAATCGATGAAGTCCGGATGAATGCGGCCACGGAGTTTCGCATAACCTTTTGCAGGCCATTCAAACGGCCACTCCGGCCATTCACTGGACAGCAGTCGCCAGACAATCAAGCCGATGGAAAATACATCCGATCGAAACGAGGGTTTGCCCATCGCCTGTTCCGGGGCCATGTAACCCACCGTGCCGGTGCCGCCTCCCTGAACGGTTTTCTGGGAGACTTTGGCGATGCCGAAATCAGCCAGTCGAATTCGATTGCCGGAAAACATGATGACGTTTTCCGGTTTGATGTCGCAGTGAATTACGTGGTGTCGGTGCGCCTCAGCAGTCGCTCGCAAAATCTGCTCAGTCATGGCAAAGGCGGTGTCCAGTGATATCCGACGAGTCATGCGTTCCAGCAGGGTCTGTTCGCCCAGCGGAAATACGACAACCAGCCGGTCATCAATGATGCTGGCATCCTTGATTGGCAGAATGTTGTCATGTTCCAGCTGTGCTGTAGCACGTATTTCTTTGCGGAAATCCGCGAGAACGGTTTCGGTCGTGTACCGCGCGTGAGGCACCTTAATCGCCACGCGGATGCCCTGCACGGTATCCATGGCCTGATAGACAGCGGCGAATCCACCAGAGCCCAGGCGGCGCTCAATTCGGTACTTACCCAGCTTTTGCCGGATCTTCAGTTCGCCCGACGCTTTGTGACCGCTGGACATGGCTTGGCGTTGTGTCCTGAAGGAGGAAGCAAGAACCGGCGAAGCAGGAAAATCTCCTGCGTCGCAGTGAAAGTACTATGCTCCAGATTCGGCGAGTCGATGCGATCGGCAGGAACACCTTTTCCGCATGTCGGACAAAACCCGCAATTCCATGATCCCATGCCTGCCTTTGCCGGAACAATCGACAAGCATGCATACGTCAAACGCAGAAAAATTTCGAAGTGAATTCAAGCCCCGTCAAGCCGCGGCCGAAGGCGCAATCCATGCGGCGAAACTTGCGAATCAGGCTTACGGGTGATCTTCAGGCTTGCGTTGAGGAAAGCCTGAAGATCCACGCAAAGGGCCAGTTTGGGAGTGGTTTCGAATGTTCTGACTCTACCGGATTCTATGTGCTGGATGTTTGAACCACGAATCGACACGAATAAACACGAATTGTTAAGCATTCCATTCGTGTCTATTTGTGTTCATTCGTGGTTCCCGGTCTGGAAACCTCGCTTCAATTGGCGAACACATAGAAAACGGTACAGTCAGCGAATTTCAAATTCAGATTCGGATTCACCAGCTCAACTCAACAGGTCCTTCACACATTCACGCTCTTCTTTCAGTTCGTTGACGGTGACGTCGATTTTCGACTGAGCGAATTCATTGTGCTTCTGGCCCTGCACGATGGAAACTTTCTTTCCGTCGCTCACCAGCGGAAAACCGCTGATCAGCCCGGCTTCGACGCCGTAGCTGCCGTCGCTGCAGAGTGCCGCACTGAAACAGGAGCCTGGTGCCGTCGGGCGAATGATGCCCTTTACGGTATCCAGGGCAGCATTCGCTGCCGACGCTGCACTGGATGCCCCTCGCGCTGCAATCACAGCGGCACCACGTTTCTGCACGGTTGAGATGAAGTCACCTTTCAGCCATTCGTGATCAGTGATGACTTCAGTGGCAGGCTTGCCGTTGATCTTTGCGTGATAGAAATCCGGATACTGCGTCGCCGAATGATTGCCCCAGATGCCGACGCTGGAAACAGCAGCCACGGGCACACCGGCTTTCTGGGCCAGTTGTGAAACCGCTCGATTATGATCCAGCATCGTCATGGCGAACCAGCGATCTGCCGGAACGCCTTTCGCATTCTTCATGGCAATCAGACAGTTTGTATTACAGGGATTGCCGACAACCAGCACTCGCACATCCGGAGCCGCCGCCGCTGCGATCGCGCGACCTGTGCTGGTGAAAATCGGCCCGTTGATGCGAATCAGATCCGCGCGTTCCATACCGGCTTTGCGCGGCACGCTGCCGACACACAACACCCAATTGCAGTCTTTGAAACCATCTTCAAGGTGATCGCTGTCTGCCTTCACGACACCCGCCAGTGTTGGAAACGCACAGTCGTCCAGTTCCATGTGAACGCCGTCGAGCGCCTTGAGAACCGGAGGCACTTCAACCAGATGCAGAATCACGGGCTGATCGGGTCCGAAGACTTCACCAGATGCAATGCGATAAATCAGAGAATAGCCAATCTGACCGGCCGCACCTGTAACAGCTACACGAATCGGGGATGCCATGAACACGTCACCTTTCGAATAAAGAATCAATTATGGAGGTTCTGCCGAAGTATAGCTTTGACAACGTCGGGATTTCAAAACCGTGGATCAGGCTGTTGGTCAGAACACAGTATTCGGGAATGTCGGGCGAATTTGGCAAGCTGCAGGATGGCTTCTGAAATGGCTGAATTCGCTGTGCTGGAAGTTTCGGGTAACCTTTCTGACAGGGCGAAGTGCAACTCTTGCTCCGAAAGTTCCAGTCAAAACGTTCGAATCAGTGACAACAGTTCTGTGTTCACTCTGGATCACGTCCGATAGTTCCATCAGTCACCGGCGGGCGGAGGACATGCCTGCTTCAGCGGAATTTGCCGAACCGGGACTGGTGAACATCTCGCTTCCTGCTTTGATCGCCTCTGCAGTGCGGAGTGGGAACGAAAAACATCCAAGTGGGGATTGAGGGGAAGCTTTCGCGCCAATTAGAGTCCTTGCTCTGAACCGGCCGCGTCCAGCGAGATTGCCGACGGCGGCACTGGAAGTCCGTGCCTTAGACATTCATCCCAGACTTGTAGAGGATTGCCGATGTTCCCGAAAACTGCAGTGTTGCTGCTCGCCGTCAGTCTGGCGGTGACAATGACGGGATGTACACATACATCAACTTCGAACACCGCTCGTACTGCAAAAGAGCAGATGCTGCTGTCCAATGCCGTCGATCAGTCGCTGGATAAAGTGGACTTCACTCCGCTGTATGGTCAGAAGGTCTTTGTCGATGACAAGTACCTTGAGTGCGTCGATAAGAGTTATGTGGTCGGTTCGTTACGACATCGAGTCATGCGTGCCGGTGGCGCGTTGGCCGCAACTGCCGACGATGCGGACGTGATCATGGAGGTTCGCAGCGGTGGTGTCGGTACAGACTCGGCTGAAATGTTTCTTGGGGTTCCGTCACTCCCGCTGCCGGCGGGAATGCAGACTCCGGAAGTCCGGCTGACCGAACGCAAGTCGCAGTACGGCTATTCGAAACTGGGACTTGTGCTGTTTGATGCAAAAACCAAAAACGTCCTGGGTGATGGCGGCATGTCGCTGGCCCAGTCCAATGACAACAACTGGTTCGTACTGGGCATGGGCCCCTTCCAGGATGGTACTTTGAAAAGCGATGTGGCGTCAGCCCGCCGACTTCCGCATGGCATGAAAATGAACCGGATGCCGACACAGGTCGCATTTGAATCTCCCAACCACGCCGGGCCAAATGCGATCCACTTTGCGAGCGATGCAAAAGACGTCAAACAGGAGTAAATACTTGCCTGCGACGCGGTCAGGCGTCATGGTGTGAGTAGACCAGAAAAGGTCGTCGGCGTTGATTCGTCGGCGACCTTTTTTCAATACCCTCTTGACTGCCTGGGCGACGGAGCATTCTTCCGTTTGACCCGTGATCGCTGCGACACGTAACGTACCCAGCTTACTCCAGCCAGCGTTTCTGCAAGTCACCAAACGCGTCGATTCGCCGATCCCGGAAGAAGGGCCAGTGAGTCCTGGCGGTATTGATCAGCGACAGATCGCACGGCACGACAACGTTGGCCTCGCCATCGTGCGTGGCCTGGGCCACGACATTGCCATACGGATCGGCCAGAAAACTGCCGCCCCAGAACTGAATCTCCCCTTCGATACCCACACGATTCGGCGCACCGACGAAAAGACCGTTCGCGATCGCATGGCTGCGCATCATCGTTTGCCATGCTGAGTATTGACTTGCCCCGTAGATTTCACGCTCGCCTGGAATCCAGCCGATCGCAGTTGGATAGAACAGGAGTTCAGCCCCCTGCATGGCCGTTAATCGTGCGGCTTCGGGATACCATTGATCCCAGCAGATACACACACCGACTTTTGCATACCGCGTCCTGAAGGCCAGAAATCCCAGGTCGCCCGGCGTGAAATAGAATTTCTCATAATACAACGGGTCATCCGGGATATGCATTTTACGATACATCCCGGCAATGGAACCGTCCGCATCCAGCACGACCGCCGAATTGTGGTACAAACCTGGTGCCCGCTTTTCAAACAGAGGCACGACGATCACCGCGCGGCACTCCTTCGCTATCTTCTGCAACGCCTCGGTGGTCGGACCGGGAATCGGTTCTGCCAATTCAAATCGAGCATGCTCTTCAGCCTGGCACGGGTACTGTGTGTTGAACACTTCCTGCAGGCAAATGACTTGAGCGCCGTCCGCAGCGGCCGCCCGAATCTTTTCAATCGAACGTTCCAGATTCTGCAGCGGATCGATCCCGCATGTCATCTGCACCAGACCCACTCGAACTTCAGAAGTCTTCGTCATTGCTTTTCAGACCCAGACCAATACAAGATTTGCAAAAGGCCATCGCCGGTGATGCCTGTTCCCATAAGACCTATAGGTCGCATAGGACTTATCGGCGCTTCGCAGCGCAGTGTATAAGCCGCCAGGCCACCAGTAAACGCGGCCGGACGGGAATGTTCGGGTTGGGCAGAATCCGCTCACGGCCGCTGATTGATGAAATTGCCGAACGTGTAAGGCTGGGACTGGGCTGCGCAAAAGCAGGGAATTTGGGTGATCCGAAAAGATCCATTCTATTCCCGTCCATCGTGCGAGAAGGTTGTTCACCGGGCGCCCCGCAATTGAAGCTGGAGTTGGAGTTGCTCTTGAATTCACGCTGCGCCAATTGCTCACAAAGCGTTCTGTGCCAAAGGCACACAATGTGAAAGCCCAGGGCAACGCCCTGGGAACCTGCGAAACGAAAGACCAGAGCCCCAAAGGGGCGAAATGATCGTGCACCCCGTCACGCCCTTTCAGGGCTTCCACGTTCGATATTGCCGTTTCCTGGGGCGATGCCCCAGGCTTTCACATTGTGCCGCGTTGCGGCAAACCGCTCCGGCCACACGATCCGCGCCGACGGAACAAAACCCGGATAACTCAGA
>JANOUN010001512.1:0-2330 GCA_031416875.1 Planctomycetota bacterium
CCCACGAAGACGGAAAAGAAGATCACGGCTTTCCACGAGAGTTCGTGAATCATGCGCGCGGCTCCTTGCTCTTCGGCGAAGATTTTTCGCGGCACAGGAAGCCGTACAGTCCGGAAAGCAGGATGGCTCCAATGATCAGCCCAAAACCATACAGCACAGCGATGTTCAAGCCTGCGATTGGCGTCGCCTCCATCTGATCGGGGTGCAAACGCATTCAGTAACACGAACCCGCCGTACACGATCAGATAGATCGTAAACAAGATGAGTCCGATCCTGGAATTCCGGGATTGCATGAATGAACTTTCGATGGTGTGTTAACGTGTAAGCGGATTGGCGCTAGCCGACGGTGTTGATTTAATCTGAATTCTGCGTGGGGTAAGCTTCCAGCTTGCCTTCGCGGTATGAAAACTCAGTGCTTTTTGAGGAACCTGACAAGCTGGAAGCTTATCCCACCTTAAAACAACAGACCGCTAGCGGTTTATTGATTTAGTGATTCAAGTAGGGTGTGTGCAGCGCCAGCGGAACACACCGTTTCTCTTCCCCAAAATGGTGCGTTGCGCTCCGCTTCACGCACCCTACTCGATCTGTAAAATCCTACGTCAGACTCCAGCCCTTGCGGTACGCGCGTTGAATGTACTGGTCCGCTTCAGGAGCATTGGTCGCTCGCATTTCGGCGGCGTTCCATTCCAGTTTTTTGCCGACGCGATAGGCCACGTTTCCGAGATGATTGGCTTCCGTCAGCCAACCCGCGTATTCAAAGTTGCATGTTGTCGGTTCACCCGTTTTGCAGGCGTGAATCCATTCCTGATGGTGACCTCTGGACGCCGGGATAAACGGTTCTGGCGGCTTGAAGTCTTTGAAGTTTTCTTCCGGCAGCAATTTGTAGCGACCATAATCCGAGACCAGCATTCCCTTGTCGCCGATGAACAACACACCGCTGTCCCAATCGGCGATGCTGGCGGCGGCTGGAATCTCCGGACGATGTGTGCCCTGATACCATGTGAGCGCTACCTCCGGCTGATCACCTTCCGCTGCGTATTCGTAACGCACATGCATGGACGCCGGAGCGATTTCCTTGTGCGCCGGACCACCGAAGGGTTCAATAGTTTTCGGGGCTTTCAGTTTCAGAGCCCAAAACGGCAGATCGATCCAGTGACTTCCCAGATCGGACATCGTCCCGTTGCCGAAGTCCCACCAGCGATACCATTTCGGGCCGGGGAAATAGACATTGTTGAACGGTCGTTCCGGAGCCGGTCCAAGCCACAGATCCCAGTCCAGTTCCGGCGGAATCGGATCTGCGTTTGCCGGGCGATTCTGCACAGACACGATATCGCCGTGCGCCTTGGCTTCTTCCGGAGACTGCAGGCCCCAGGCACGCCCGACCCACACATGGCATTCGGAAACTTTTCCGATCGCACCCGTCTGAATGAGTTCCACGACACGCCGATAATTGTTTTCGGCATGAATCTGGGTGCCCATTTGAGTCGCCACGCCTGCGGTGGCGGCTACTTCTCGAATTCGGCGAGCTTCATAAATACTGTGCGTCAGGGGCTTTTCGCAGTACACATGCTTGCCCAGCTGCAGCGCAGGCAGAGTCGCGAAGGCATGTGTGTGTTCGCACGTGCTGACGACGACCGCATCAAATTCATCAGGATGATCAAAGACGCGGCGGAAGTCTGTGTTTCTTCGGGCTTTCGTGTGTTGTTCTGCCGCCTTGTTGAGATGATTGGCGTTCACATCGCACAGGGCCGCAATATGTTCGGACGACACCGATTGCAGATTACTGCCTCCACGCCCGCCGCAACCAATCACGGCAATGCGAAGTTTTTCCTGAGTCGACGGAGCCGCCGGCAGGCCGCTCACATACAGCGCTGCGGCCATGGCGGAAGTCGATTGCATGAACGCACGGCGCGTGGAATTCTGGGGGGGATTCACTGGGGGACTCCTGAACAAGCTGACTTGAGTCGAATCGCGGGACACAGGCACTTCCGCGATTGTGAACCCCAACGCCGTGCAATGCAACCGAACGGGCGTACGAGCCCACGGTCGGCCAATTATTGACGATGCGCAATCTGTAGGGTGTGACAAGCAACGCGCAGGCACACCGAATCACAGACATGGTGTGCCTACAAATTCACCAACTGGCCAGCTTCATGGCGATGTCAGATCAAAAGGCTCTCGCGAAACTACTCTGCCAGCAATTGAGCGTTCGGCAAGTTCACGCGCGTCGCTGGCCTTCAATGATACCTCAGGCCGGTCGCCGGTGGAACTGGCCGTTCTTCATGACGGCGAGCAGCTTGTCTCGGTCGAGCAGTACTTTCGGATCGGCG
>JANOUN010001513.1:0-6393 GCA_031416875.1 Planctomycetota bacterium
GTCAATTTCGCGAAAGTACTTTTCCAGTCTCCCGTTGAAGTAGGCGGCGCACAACATTGATGGAATGGCGATCAAGAGGCCGGCAGCCGTGGTGACCAGTGCCATGTAGATGCCTTGGGCGAGCATCTCTCCCTTGCCCAGTCCCGCCTGACTGGCCGTTTTGAACGCGATGATCATGCCGACAACAGTACCGAGCAGTCCGACAAGCGGGGACACGCTGCCAGCCACCGCCAGTGGACGCACTTTGCTTCGCAACGCTCCCATTTCGCGGGCGGCCGCGTCTTCCATCGCTTTTTCGATTTCAGGGAGCGGCCGACCGGCGCGTTGTATACCAGCCAGGAGAATCGTGGACACTGTCGCATCATGTCGGTCACAGAGGGCCTTGAGGTCCTTCGGAGTTGAATGATCGGATTCAACCACCTTCTTCAGTTCGCTGACAAAGCTCGACGGCACAATGTAGACACGGCGTGTGTTGACCAGCCGATCGTTTTGAACGCAGGTAGCTGAGTCCGGTCAGGAACTGCGCTTCTGCCAGCAGTTCCGGCTCTTTCAATTTCGGCAGTGAGGAATTCAGAAACGCGATCGCCGGATCGTGCTGACCACGTGAATACAGACACAACCCGATACGAAGGTGAGAGCGCGGCGTGCGTGCGTGTTCGGGATACTCGCCAACCAGTCGGCGATACAACGCTTCCGCTTTCGTGAAGTCCGGCTTTTCTCCTGTGATTCGACTTTCGGCAGCGACAAACAAGGCATCGGGCAACAGAGTATGCTTGGCGAACAACGGATTGCTCAGAAACGCATCGCTTTGTTGCGTTGCTCCCGGCAGATCGTTGAGCTGCAGGGCAGTCAATGCCGCTCGATAGCGGGCGTCAGCGGCGAGTTCGTCGGTCGCAAACCTGTCGGCGAACTGAGCGTACAGCGTGACCGTTTCAGGTCGCCGCTTTTCGTCGTCGTAGATGGCCTCAATTCGCGTGAAGTTCAGATCGGGAGCGAATTCACTCTGCGGCCAGTCGACGATCGCTTTGTCGAGGATGCCGATTGCCGCCGGTGCCTCCTTCAGCTGCAGCATCGTGCGTCCGAGCCACCACGCCGCTTCCGCGGATTCATTCTTCTTTGTATCGACGGCCAATGTGAATACGTTCTTCGCCTGCGGAAACTGATTTGCCAAAAATCGGCACTTGCCGCCTTCAAGTAACGCCACGGAAACGTAGTCGCTCTTCTCAAATCTTTTCGGCAGGGATTCGAACAGATCTGCCGCCTGCGGCAACTGATTCTGTTCGCGCTTCGATCGTGCCTGATGGAACAGCGCGAGATCGGCCATCGCGAATTCCTTCACTCCGGCCGCGGTTGCGAATTCCGTCTCGGCTTCACCGTGCTTTTCCAGTGCCGTCAGTGCGAGGCCAAGCCGCAGCCGACATTCCGCTGCTCTGGTGTCCCCGGGAGTCTTTTCAAGGAAAGTGCGATACGCCTGAACTGCCTCTGCGTTGTGTCCAACGTCCTGTTGCGTCGTGGCCAGCGCGAACAGGGCTGTCGGCAACAGCGGACTTTGACCATGTTGAGCGATCAGCCTCTGATAAATCCCAATCGCCCCTGCCTGGTCGCCTGCCTGAAAGACGCTTTCTGCCTGATAGTACAGCGACGCCGGAACGTGTGTGCTCTGACCGTAATCCATCGACACCTTCGCGAATTCCACCGAGGCCGCACGAAAGTCATCCGGCTTTTTCGATGCCAGAGCCGTGTTGTACAGCGCAAGTCCCAGATTGAACTGCACCGCATCGCGCTGTTCAAACGTCGCGAACTGACTCAGGAACCTGCGAAACGTCTCGGCCGCTTCGGGTTTTCCGGATTGCAGTTGACAAACGCCCAGATGGTAGTGCGCGTGGGCGATCCGACTGTCGCCGGCGAACTTTGCAATGAACTGCGTCCAGCGAACGGCGGCCTGATCAAAGAGTTTCTTCTTCTGAAACCCCAGCGCCACGGCGTACTCGCGCGTCGCCACCGGATCGACAGCGTCGTCCAGCGCGGACAATCGTCCAGAGGCCACCAGGTGCATGATTAGGGTGCAGACAAGCATGCAATATGCGTTCTGGTGACGTCGTGCGCCAGTCATCCTTGCTTCCCCCGGAGCTGCGTTGTTCTGAAGCAGAGCCGCATCAAGTGCATTGATTACGAACCGAGTGATGGTACAGGGGAATCACGACCGCGACAATCGACCAGACACCTGTAATACAGTAGGGTGCGTGCAGCAACGCGCAACGCACCATGATCGTCTGTAACGATGCCGTGTGTTCTGCTGCGCTTCACACACCCTGCGACAGTTCAGTCATGACTCTTGAAGAAGGATGAAACCGAAATGTGGAAATGGTTCGGCATGAATCGCGGACTCATCGACGGAGCGAGCCGTCGCGATTTTTTCAAGCTCGGTACGCTGGCAATCGGTGGCATGACGCTGACGGACGTCGTGCGGGCCGAAACTCCTGAGGAGGAAAACACGACCGGCAATTCGATCCAGAGGACGATTCCGGCTGCCAGGTCGCACGCAACGTCGAACTCGGGCAGGCCCGAAATCACGGCCACGTTTTCGATTGTCGCGGTCGATCCGGAGAGTCGTGTCTGCGGCGCCGCTGTCGCCAGCAAGTACCCAGCGGTTGGCCGAGTTGTGCCGTATGTGCGCGCTGACGTCGGGGCGTTCTGCACGCAGCATTATCATGTACCGAAGTGGGGCGAGCCTGCGCTGGACATGCTCCAGCAGGGGCAGAGCCCGGAGGCAGTCCTCCATGAATTACTTCACGATGACACAGACGCCGAACAGCGGCAGCTGGCGATTATCGACATGCAGGGACGAACGGCCGTCCACAATCCGACGAATGCCGGAGTCGACAGCCGTTACTGGGGCGCAATGACTGGTCGCAATTACAGTTGTCAGGGCAACACGCTCACGGGACGCAGTGTCGTCGTCGCCATGGCGGCAGCCTTTGAAGACACTGAAGGAAGCCTCGCCGACCGGCTCATGGCAGCGCTGATCGCCGCAGACTGTGACGGTGGAGATCATCGCGGACGACTGGCGGCCGGCATTCGAGTGGCGAAGAAAGGCGTCGAAGGCGATTGGCTCTCGCTGCACGTTGACGAGAGCGACGACGCTGTATTGGAGCTCGCAAAGAAGTATGCGGAACTGCAACACGCAGCGAAAGGTGCCTGGCGTGGTGGCCAACTGCCATTCCAGAACCCGTGTCCCAACCGTCTCAAACCGACCGCACCTGTGACGCGCTAAGTCGGAGCGACGCCGAACTGCAGATTGGTGTGCGATTGCGATTCTGTGATACGTCCATAAGTCGGGTGGCTTGTTCAATCTTCACTTCAGCATATCGTGTCCGCCAACACGAACTAAGCTGCGTTCCGACGCTGTGGTGCCCTGCAGCACGAGCGCCAAGTCCCGCAGCATGAAGGACGATGTTGCGTAATATGAGTGTTGCATCAGATCCTCGTTGGTCAGTGAGACTTCAACAGTATCCACGCCCGGAATTTCAACGACGGTTGCGCCGATACGTGTTCCGTAGTGGATTTGTTCGGCCATAGCAAGTGCCTTGTCGTCGGGCGCAACGTAGACCGTAATGCGTTCTGTCCCGGCAGTCAGCTGAGGTGCCAGGGTATGCGTAAAATAATCTGCGTCGATGTCAGCGGCAGCTAAAATAACTTGCCCGATGCCGCGCCCTGGCTTGGCTTCGAGCCATTCAACGCAACCCTTTGCGGCCAATTGTGCCCCCAGATCATGTCCGAAATTCCTTGTCGGTCGTCCGTTGCAGCGTCTGCAGTTCCACGTGACGAGTCGGGTCCTCAATCGCGCCGAATGCGGGGGACTCCAGCTGGCCAATCTCGTGCTTCATCGGGAAGATTCCGCAAATAGCCGACGGTGTCATCGCGGTCGTTGGCGAAGGCCAGAAAGATGACTGGTTTCTTGATCGTGTCTGCCATGAGGCACCTTCTCGGGGACGATCCGCATCCGATCGCCTCCAGCTTCGCGAACGAAATTGTGCGTATCAAGGTAGCGAGTTACCGAAGGCATGCAAAGCTGGTATCCAGGGGACCCCCGGATTCAAGGTAAAGCGGAACACATTAAACCGCGTTCAGAATGAGATGCGGAGTTTTCTGTAGGGTGTGACAAGCGAGCAACGCGAGCGCGGGCACACCGAGGATTCAGCGCAAATGTGGTGTGCCTTCGCAGCTTGCCACACCCTACGAATTTCAAAACTCCGGATACCATTCTGAACCTGGGTTAGAACCGCGAATGGACGCGAATGGACGCGAATAGTCGCAGGAAGCACAATGAGTTCTGTTTCTGAGCGTTAACTATTCACTGCTCAGTGTGCGGTCAGGTTGCGTGTTGCTTCCGCTGCTGCATGACGTTCTTCATTCGCGTCTATTCGCGTCCATTCGCGGGTAAAACTCCGGGTTTCACCACCGTTCTGAAACTGTGGTTTTTTATTCCCGGTCCTCAGTCGGCTGCGGGGTCAGAATTCTTCGGTAGCGAATCGATGAACGTCTGAACTCGACGGCAACAGCCACCTCCAGTACTTCCTGCAATCGCTGAGCTTCATTGGGACGATTCTTCGCCCTGGAAGTCAATGCCATATCGACCTTGTAGCCCGTGCGAATCTCCGCTCGGTCCGCCGATGGCGATCAACATTCTGACATCTCATGCGAACGGTGGGGCAGTTGGCCCGCCGATGTATTTGGAATCGGTGACCTGGGCCGACGCTGTCGCCTGGGCCAGGCGATCGGAATGAATTAATGGAATGGATGGCCCCTTGGTCGGAGCGGTTTGCCGCAACGCGGCACAATGTGAAAGCCTGGGGCATCGCCCCAGGAAACGGCAATATCGAACGTGACAGCCCTGAATGGGCGTGACGGGGCTGCACGATCATTTCGCCCGATGGACGGAATAGAATGGATCTTTTCGGATCACCCGGATTCCCTGCTTTTGCGCAGCCCAGTCCCACAAGGCCCCGAAACCCTTCGTCGAAACTCCGTTCAACTTCCATCCGATCGTCGGACAATCTGAATCGGCTCTGTATTCACAGCACGACGACCTCCGATTTCTTGTTCTTCTTTTCATCTTCGAAAATCAGCTTTTCACCATCCCGCAGTCGCAGGTCCACCATCTGATACAGGCGGAGCGCTTGCCCGACGACGCCCGTCTTGGAAAGATCCTTCCTGCGTGCCAGAACTTCCAGCACGCCCATTTCCTCGTCTGTCAGGTTCAATGTCATCGTTTTTTTTGTCATCTGCTGTGCTCCCTGTGCAAAGACTATCCTCCGCGCGGGTTTGATTGAGATGTTTTGTTGTAGCCGGATTCGTCAGAATTCGGACTCAACGACAAATAAAGTGCGCGGCACACTCAAGTCGATGTGATTGCGATCCATCCTGAAAGGATGCCAGAAATTAACCCCGCCTGCTCCACCGCATCCAACACGTGCCGCAACCGTCGTGCTTCGTCGGGAAGATTTCGCAGATAACCGACCGTGTCATCCCGGTCGTTGGCAAACGCCAGAAAGATGACTGGTTTTTTGAACTTGTCAGCCATGAGACGCCTTCTCGGGGACGATCCGCATCCGATCGCCTCCAGCTTCGCGAATGAAATTGTGCGTATCAAGGTAGCGAGTTACCGGGGAGCATGCAAAGTTGGTGTCCAGGGGACCCCAGGATTCAAGGGAGACTTCGCCCCCGACAAGCGAATGCATGGTGTCAGACGGACCGGGACAGTTTCATCCGAATGATCGAGGAAATGGTCACTGAGTCACGGAAATCGTCGATGTCGAAACTCCGAGACTGGTTCCAAGTGTCAAGACATCGTATGTGTTTGAAAAGCGCTCCACATGGAAGCGATGAGAGGTATCATTGTCGTCGCGAATGGCCACTTCTTCAACTGCCAGCGGTCCGCGCTTTCTTGCGGAACATATGGTGCCGATTCCTTTGAAGATTCCTTCAGAGCCGATCTGGTTGAACTCATTTGAAAAAGATGCTGACACTACAAAATACCGAATCGTCGGCTTTTCAACGGATTGGTACGTCGGATGCTGGCTGACCATTGCAAAGGCAGGTGACTCGCAACATTCAACTGCCCGCCACAGGGTACTTGTGATCGTGTTGCCATATTCAGAACTCAGGGCTTTGATTCGCTCGATGCTGACAGCACCGGCAAGAAGCTCCTCTCGAAATCGATCGCGAAGAAACAACATTCGACCGGTGGCGAAGTTTGCTTCTGCTTCAATCTCCAATTCACACGCGAGAGAAAGGGTGTGCGTCTGGTCGCCGTGCAGGTAGCTGGCGTGCCATGGAATGATGCTATGAGAGATTTCATGCCCTTCACCCCAGCGTTGCTTGATTTTTGGC
>JANOUN010001514.1:0-1657 GCA_031416875.1 Planctomycetota bacterium
CCAACGATTCCTCCGGTGAAGAAATTCCCACGTTCAGTGTTTGTACAGCACTTCTTTGTGGTAGACCTTTATGTGGCATGTTGCGCCATTGATTGCCTCGGTAGTGATGCCCGACGAATTCAACACTTGAAAAATGCTTAATAGACCCCATTTGGCTTGCAGGGTTTATTTGTAAACGCACCGATAGGGATTCGTATGACTGAAAATATTACTGCCAACCGTGAAACGATGGGGTTTCAAACAGAAGTTAAGCAGCTTCTGCAATTGATGATCCATTCGCTGTATTCCAACCGTGAAATTTTCCTGCGCGAGCTGGTCTCTAACGCGTCGGACGCTTGCGACAAATTGCGCTTTGAGGCGCTGCACAACGCCACCTTGTTTGAAAACGATTCCGAGTTGCTAATACGTGTCAGCTATGACAAGGAAGCCAGAACCCTCACCATCAGCGACAACGGCATCGGCATGAGCCGTGACGAGGTCATCAATAATCTGGGCACGATTGCAAAGTCGGGTACACGGGATTTCTTTACCAAACTGAGCGGCGACCAGCAAAAAGATGCGAATCTGATCGGTCAATTCGGCGTCGGTTTTTATTCCTCTTTTATCGTGGCCGACAAAGTTGCTGTCACGACCCGTCGTGCCGGAGAGCACGCAGATCAAGGCGTGCATTGGGAATCGGATGGCGGTGGGGAATTCACCATCGAGATGGTAGACAAACCTGCGCGTGGCACGGACATCACCTTGCATCTGCGCGCCGACCAGGACGATCTGCTCAGCGGACACAAGATTCGTTCCATCATCCACAAATACTCAGATCACATCGTCCAGCCCATCGTGATGAAAAAAGAAGAATGGAAGGAGGGCGGCCAGGTCATCACCGGCGAGGATGAAACCGTCAATCAGGCCTCCGCGTTGTGGGCGCGCTCCAAGAACGATATTTCAGATGACGAGTACAAGGCGTTTTACAAGCATGTCGGGCATGATTATGAAGACCCGCTGGCATGGGCGCATGCGCGTGTGGAAGGCCGCCAGGAATACACGCAGTTGCTCTATATCCCTGCGCGCGCGCCGTTCGATATGTGGGATCGTAATGCCCGCCACGGCATCAAGCTCTACGTGCGCCGCGTGTTTATCATGGATGATGCCGAACAACTGCTGCCACCATATCTGCGCTTCGTGCGCGGCGTCGTGGATTCCAGCGACCTGCCTCTAAACGTGTCGCGCGAGATACTCCAGGAGTCGAAGGACATCGAAGCGATACGCGCCGGTTGTACCAAAAAGGTGCTCGGTCTGCTGGAAGAATTGGCGGCCAATGAAAAGGAAAAATACGCCAAATTTTGGGGTGAATTCGGCCAAGTGCTGAAAGAAGGTGCGGCGGAAGATTTTGCCAACAAGGAAAAGATCGCCGGTCTGTTACGCTTCGCCTCGACCCATGCGGATACCGATGCAGCGATCGTTTCATTGGGCGATTACATAGCGCGCATGAAGGCAGGGCAGGACAAAATTTACTACATCACCGCCGAGACTTTCAACGCCGCCAGGAACAGCCCGCATCTGGAAGTGTTCCGCAAAAAAGGCATCGAAGTGCTGTTGCTGTCTGATCGCGTGGACGAATGGGTAGTGAGTTCCTTGACCGAGTTCGCCGACAAATCGCTGA
>JANOUN010001515.1:0-2153 GCA_031416875.1 Planctomycetota bacterium
CGGCAGCCAGAGTGCCATGGCTTCCGGCCGTGTCATTCCGTCTTTAATCAGCTGTTCGATGATTGGTGCGCTGAGCGATGCGACGGCTGGCTTGATAATCAGCGGCAACATCAGCAGTTCGTAGATATCAAACGCAAATCCGATGGCGGCGATGACACAGACAAGCCATTGCACGCCGGTGAGACGAGGTGAGGAAGGTAAGGACATTCGGTGGGAACCTTTGAAGTGGGGATTCTGTTGGCAGCAACGCGTGACCGACTCGCTGCGAACCTGAACACTTGTGTCATCATACAGTGTTCAATTCCACGCAGCATAACGATGCCAGGGCGTGAGTTAAGGCAACCGGCCCCTGTTTTTCAAGCCATTGCCTGCAGTCGGGAAGTGCAATTTGCTGCAGATCCAGGAGCTTGAAGTTGAGTCAGTGGATTTTTTGAACCAGTTTGAGTGATTTCGTGCAAACCGATGAATCATTCATCAGGATCAGCGAAACGATATCCCACTCCCTGTTCGGTCACAATCAGTTTTGGGCGCGCGGGGTCTGACTCGATTTTTTTCCTGAGAGTCGCGACAAAGACGCGCAGGTAGTGAGTTTCCTGGACGTTCAGCGGCCCCCAGACTTCTTTCAGAAGATATGCGTGCGTAAGAACCTTTCCTGCGTTCTTCACCATGACTGCCAGCAATTCGTATTCGATCTTTGTCAGGCGGATCTCCTGATCGGCCCTGAATACGCGGCGAGCGGCAAGGTCCACCCGGAATTGCCCTGCAGTATAGCTGGTGTTCGGTTGAGCGTCGGCACTTCCCGACATCCCGACTGATCGTCTCAGGATCGCTCTCAGACGCGCCAGCAATTCCTCGACATGGAAAGGCTTGGTGAGATAATCGTCGGCCCCTGCATCCAGTGCGGCGACTTGTCGCCGCTTTGCCTTTCCAACCCAGGTTCAGAATCGTATTCGGAGTTTTGAAATTCGCAGGGCGTGACAAGCAGATGGCAAGCTGCGAAGGCACACTACATTTGCGCTGAATCCTCGGTGTGCCCGCGCTCGCGTTGCTCGCTTGTCACACCCTACAGAAAACTCCGCATCTCATTCTGAACGCGGTTTGTTGATCAGAGAATCGGTAGCCCACACCTTGTTCGGTCAGAAGATGACGTGGCATTGCTGGATTGGATTCAAGCTTACGACGCAGGACAGCAATCGTCAGTCGCAGTTGTGTCAGACTGCCGCCAGAATGATCGCCCCAGACCTGAGTTGTGAGAAAGCGATCCGTCAGCAATCGATTCGCATTCCGGGCAAGGAGTGCCAGCAGGTCATATTCGCGAGAATTCAACGGGATGATCTCCTTACCTCGCCACACGACTCTGTCGGCAGCCTCAGCCAGCGTCGCACGCACGAATTTGCGGACGGTCGATTCATCCTCAATGATCAGGATCGGATTTGTCACGGGCACCCTTTCAGTTGGTATTTCCGGAATGAACTTCTGAATTCACACGTGGCGCGGCACCATCAACGGGCAGGCAGACACGAAAGATAACACCACTCTTCTCCGTGCGGTTGAGTGCCGTGATTTCTCCGCCATGAGCCCGAACAATCGCTCTGCAAATCGCAAGGCCAAGTCCCGCACCTCGAGAGTCGGGCTTTGCATTTGCGCCCCGCTGAAACTTCTCAAAGACTCGCTGCTCGTCACCAGCAGCCAGTCCTGGACCATAGTCTGAGACCTCAATCACGGTCCTGGCACCGTCCGTCCATCCGGTGATGTCGATTGCGGTGTCTGCTGGTGTATAGCGACAGGCGTTCTCCAGCAGATTCACGAGAACCTGTTCGATCAATACCGCGTCAAACTGTCCCAGCAGCACTTCGGTCGGCAGATTCACATTCACGGGCCTGTGTCCAAGCAAATGTTCAAGTCTCCGTAGTGATGACCCCACCACGTCTTCAACGGGAGGCCATTGTTTCTCGACAAAAAACTGAGAGGAAGTGACTTGAGTCATACGCAGGAGATTTTCCACGAGCCGCGACAGGCGATCCGATTCGTCGAAAGGGAAGACTGAAGTGCGCTTCGTCCACATGTTCAAGCAAATCGTGGCGAGGAGCCCGGTAGTCGCGCTCATCGCATCGCTGTTTGCGGCCGGCGGCGTCGTCGCGCAATCGTTTCCG
>JANOUN010001516.1:0-2588 GCA_031416875.1 Planctomycetota bacterium
AGGATTGATGATCGTGGATCTCGACGATCGCATTCTGCTCGCTAACAATGCGATGGCGAAGACGGTCGAAAAAGAGGCAGACGCCCTGGTGGGCAAGAAGGCCAGTCAGTTCCGCTTTGTCCGCATCGACGGCGTCGCAGACATGCCGTGGACGGAATGCGGTCGCAGTCAGCGACTGGTTTCCGGAACCACTGTGCATTTCGTGGACGTGGATCAGACGAACCATATCTTCAAGATCAATTGTTCTCCACTATTTGGCACGGAAGGCAAGATTCGCGGAGTCATGGTGTCACTGGATGACGTGACACTGCTGGAACAGAACAAGATCGATCTGCGACTCGCCAAGGAAGAAGCCGACAACGCCAATAAGGCGAAGAGCGATTTCCTTGCGAATATGAGCCACGAAATTCGGAACCCGATGAATGCGATCGTCGGCTTTACAGACATTCTGCGTCGCGGCCTGGAAGAATCTGCTGCCACCCGGACACAGTATCTGGACACAATTCACGCCAGTGGGACACACCTGGTCGAACTGATCAACGACATTCTGGATTTCTCCAAAATCGAAGCTGGCAAGCTGGATCTGGAAGTCCGCAAATGCAGTCCATACGAACTGATGATTGACGTCGTCAATGTACTGCGGATGAAAGCGGAAGAGCAGAACCTGTCGCTGTCCGTCGAAGTGCGTGGCAAAATCCCTGAAACAATCGAATCTGATCCGACACGCCTGCGTCAGGTCCTGATGAATCTGGTCAGCAACGCCATCAAGTTCACATCCGAGGGTGGCGTCCGCATCGTAACGTCCACCATCGAAAGCAGCGGACAGACGTTTCTGCGCTTCGACGTCACTGACACCGGAATCGGGCTGACGAAAGAGCAGGCGGGACGTCTGTTCCAGCAGTTCATGCAGGCCGATTCTTCAGTGACACGGCGCTTCGGCGGCACGGGGCTGGGACTTGCCATCAGCAAACGTCTGACGGAAGCTCTGGGCGGCGAAATCGCAGTGGACAGCGAACCCGGCGTGGGCAGCACTTTCCACTTCTGTGTCGCCACGGGCGACCTTGAAAACGTCGCGATGCTGACTGGCGAACAGGCTGCGGAAAAATCTACGTCCGCGGCTCGAACGATCAGGACCGGACTCAGTACCTGGTTCAGGCCGGCACGAGTCCTCATCACCGACGACACGCCGGCGAATCGACAATTGACCGGCCTGGTTCTGCGCAAGGCCGGACTGTGCGTGGACGAAGCCGAAAACGGTGTGATTGCGATCGAGAAAGCCATGGCGAATTCTTACGACCTGCTGCTGATGGACATGCAGATGCCGGTCATGGACGGATTCACCGCGACTCACACGCTGCGCAGCCTCGGTGTCACAGCACCCATTCTGGCTTTCACAGCCAACGTCACCGAACAGGATCGCCAGAGATGCATCGCGTCCGGCTGCACGGGTTTCCTCACGAAACCAATCAACATCGATCTGCTGCTGAGTACGATCGCGGAATATCTGCCTACACAGGATCATTCGCCAGAGATCACTGAAGTAACGACAACTACGATCGACAATGACTCAATTGACGATCTGATGACTTCATTCTTCGGCCCAAAGTCGCCCGCCAATGAGTCCCTTGTGCAGGTTCCACGGCAACCAGGACTGCACAGGCTGCGTTCCACACTGCCCATGGAGGTCCCGGAATTCCGGGAAATTGTCGAAGCGTTCGCCAACGGACTGCACGAAATTCTGGTAAAACTTCGTCATGCACAGACTTGCATGGATTACCAGGAGATCCGTGAACTTGCGCACCGCCTGAAAGGTACAGGCGGAACCGTTGGCTTTGCTGACTTCACCGAACCATCCGGCAGACTACAGAATGCCGCCGAAAGCCATGACGATGACAGCATTGAAGCGATGATCAGTGAACTCGAACATATCGCCTCCCGCCTCGAAATCACCGAACCTGTTTTCACTTAGAACGGTTCCACGCCCGAGTCTTTAAGAAACATGTGACAAAAGTCAAAGTAGCAGGCACTCTCCGAGTGCCGTTGCCCGAAAACTCAGGGATTTCCAAGACTGGCTACGGCACATGGAATGTGCCTGCATCTTTTGTCACATATGTCCTCTAACGCATTCGATCTGTCACATCCCGCGCGACCGCAAAGATGATGTGGTCCCTGGGGACAGATTTCGCCGTCCATTCAAACCAGCGCCAGGTTCCGTCAGTGACGCTGTAACGATTTCGAAACTGCACTACGGGTTGTCCGAGCTGCAATTGTGACATGACATCCAGGGTTTGATCCCGGTCCTCCGGATGCACGAATTCCATAAACGGACGCGAAAGCAGTTCTTTTTCCGAATACCCCAGCATCCGGGGGAAATTGGAGTTCACGCGGCGAAAATAGCCATCAAGGCCAGCGATGCAGAACAGATCGAGACTCAGTTCAAAAAATCGCTCCAGATCACATTCCGCTCGTCGCAGCAGGGATTCCAGATACAGTGTCAGTTCACTTGCGACAACCCCTGCATCTGCCGGACGCGCGTCGGGGTCGGCAGAAAGGCATTTCATCGCCAGCCGCACAAGGACGTCATCCGC
>JANOUN010001517.1:0-3778 GCA_031416875.1 Planctomycetota bacterium
GCAGGTTGGCCAAGTGCCGGAACTACGCTCCGCTTGGTCCGGCCTACCCCAAAATCAAGTCTTAACCCGGAACCAGCCTCGTCATCGCCCTCCACATGAACTCTGGAAATGTCAATGGTTGCGTTTCGAATCGGTCATATCAGCATCACCGGTAACTATCGGGAAAACAACGAAGACAGTTGTTTCGTCGATGACAGGCAGCGATATGCCATCGTCGCTGACGGCATGGGTGGACAGAGTTCCGGGGAACGTGCGAGTGCGCTCGCAATTGAACTCATCCCGCGCTGGCTGGAAAAACTGCTGGACTTCGACAAGGCGAATGCCAAAGCCGTCAACGACGCTCTGGAGACATCCATTGCGCACGCCAATTCGGAGATTATTGCGCTCAGCGAGCTGGATCCCGGCATGCGGAATATGGGCACGACCGTGGTGATGATGGCTCGCGTCGGAGAACGGTTTTACTTTATCGGAGTCGGCGACAGTCGCGCATATGAATTGCGCGGCAGCAAATTCAAACAACTGACGGTTGATCACTCTCTGACTCAGGCGCTCATGGATGCGGGCACCATTTCGGCAGAAGAAGCGAAAACGCATCGCTATCGCAATGTGCTGTATAAGTACCTGGGCAGCCGCGATGGCGCGACAGGCGGAACGGCCATTGAAGTCGCTCCGAAGTCCGGCGATCGATTCCTGCTCTGCAGCGATGGTCTGACGGATGGCCTGAAAGACAGCCGGATCGCTGAACTGATGACTTCGAGCGACGATCCTCAGAAGCTGTCTGAAATCCTCGTCAATGCGGCACTCGAAGGCGGCTCGCGCGACAACATCACCGCGCTGGTTGTGATCTGCGACTGAGGGCGATACCTCACGCGGCAGAAAGTGACATGACCCCGAAGCGTCAGCGAGCGGTGCTCAACTCCGCGCGGTCATGAGTGAGACAATTGGCGAGCGGCATGCGTCAGCTTGCCGGTACAAAAACGAGATACCGGAGGGCTCACGCCCAATGGCACTCGATTTGATCGCAACTTGTATCAGCCGCAGTGCGCTAGCGGTCTGTTGAGTTAGTGATTTTGGGGGCTCATGATCATACCAACCCGAAGCGCCAGCGAGGAATCCAGCCGTTTCTGCCTCGCTGGCGCTTCGGGTTGGTATTAAATCAACACCCCGCTAGCACCCGGTTTTCCATGTAATTTTGAGTAAACCGGACGCTAGCGCGTACCGGCTGATAGAAGAAATCGAGTGCCAATGGGCTCACGCCTCGCTGGCCCATTTCGAGCTACCTGAACATGCCGCTTCCTTTGTCGCCGCGCGAGAGGAGATACGCCAGCAGGTCGAGGACTTCGTCCTGATTGAGGGGTTTCAGAAGGTCGGCAGGCATGATGGACACCGTCGACGGCTGCATCGCCTCGATGTCGCTGTTCTGGATCTCTGTGATCTTCGTCGGATCTTCCGCGCTTGTCAGAATCGCGGTGAGTTCGTCGTTGCGGGACAGGATGCGGCCGCTGACTGCCTTGCCGTCTGTGGTCACAACGGTGCTGGCTTTGTACTGATCGCTGATCACTTTGCTGGGCACCATGATCGCTTCGGTCAGGTCATTCAGATTGAAACGGCCAGCCAGTTGAGTCAAATCGGGGCCGGTCGCTCCGCCGTCGCCGCCAAAGCGATGGCAGATGATGCAGCGAGTCGCCGCGAACATCTTTTGTCAGTTCTCAAAGTCGCGTTGCTTCAATCCGTCAGCCGCGATGGCTCGGACTTCGTCGAGAGTCCACTCTTTGCCAGGCCCGGCGGGCTTTGGAATTTCCGGCAGGGAGTACGGCTTGCGAGCCCCGCTGGCTTCGATCAGCAGACGTTCTTTCTCGCTGGCGTTTTCGAAGCATTCTCTGTCGATGTTTCTCAGGAAACCATGGAAACTGGCTCCGCCCGCCCAGGTGTGGGCTCGTTCAAACCATGCGAAGTACGCCTTCCGCTGATCCATCGTCCAGCCTTCTTTCAGATTTCGCAGGCAGAACGCATACCAGATCTGCTGCTGGTCCGGAGCTTTTTCGACGGACGCCGCAATCGCTCCGCCGTAGCCACGATTGCGAGCCAGCAGATCCTGCATGTCATCGGTGACGGTGGGCATTGACGGAGTTTCCAGCAGCTGGATGGTCTTTTCGATGACTGTCGCTGACTTGAGGTAAACGAGCATCTGGCAGAGTTCGCGGTTGAGTTCAGCATCCGTCGAAGGGAATTGGGAATCAAGTCGATCCACAAACTCCCCGAGCGCTGTCTCATCAGCCTGCCCCAATCGCAGGAATACGAGACTCAAGGCGCGGAGGTAAAGAAGCTTCTGACCGTGACTCAGATTTTCGAACTGCAACTCACGCAGGCTGCGGAGAGACACTTCTCTCATTTCCTGATTCAGCGCTTGCATATCTGTTTCGGACAATCCCCTGGATGCGGTCAAATGACTCACCGGCGCTTTCGCCAGGGCGATGACGATGCCCAGAATCTCATCCGGCGCAGATTGGGAGAAGTCCGCACCACGAAGCACGTCCGGCTTCATCAGTTCGGGAAAGAGAGTCGAGTGGTAGAACGCATTTCGCGAAGCGGTTTTAAGAAAGCGATCGCCGGATCGGACGTCATCCCGTAGTCCGCTCAAAAACGTGTCTGTGTCCAACGGAGACTGTTGGCCCTGAGGCCCCACGCCCGCATGCGCCGATTCGAGGACCCTTCGTCGGGAACGTGGACCCGCCTGATTCGAATCGTGAAGTTCCGTCGGCGACGTGGATTCCTTCCCGACGTAAGTCACTCGAAACAACTCGGACTGTGTCCCGCGCCCTCCAACGGAAAAGTACAACGCGCCATCGGGTCCCGCAGCCACATCTGTCAGCGGCAGCGGTGTTCGAGACAGGAACTCTTCCTTCGTCGCTGTGTAGCTGCTCATGCGGGGTTCGATGTGAATGGCGTACATTGTGCCGAAGGTCCAGTCGCAGATGTAGAGTGCCTTCTGGTACTTCGCTGGAAACTTGAGACCGTAGCCGAATTCAACTCCCACCGGCGATCCGGGGCCGATGTTGACCATCGGGGGCAGGCTGTCGATGTAGTGATTTGGCCATTTGCCGCTGCCGCTCCGCCAGCCGAATTCGCTGCCGCTGGTGGCATGGACGACTCGCGTTGGGCGGTACCACGGCATGCCAACGTCCCACTCCATGTCGGCGTCATAGGCGAACAGTTCGCCATCGGCATTGAAGGCCATGTCATAGGGATTGCGGTAGCCAATGCTGAAGATGTCCCAGGACTTGCCGTCGGGATCGGTACTGGCGATCCAGCCGCCGGGTGCCAGAATTCCCACGGCATGTCCGCCAGCGTCCCACATACGAGGCAGCAAGTGATCTTCAGCCCAGTTCGTGGGGACTCGGCTGGTGAAATCCTTGTTGGTCAGTTCATCGCCGGGATTGAACGGCGGCTTCGTGTGGTTTCCGCAGATCACAAAGATCCGCTTGCCGTCCGGAGACAATCGCAGCGCGTGCGGACCATGCTCGCCGCCACCGCGGAATTCTTTCAGTTTGACGCATTCGTCAAACTGATCATCGTTGTTCGTGTCCCTGGCTCGATACAACCCGCTGCCGGGGCCTCCGTTCATGCTGAAGTACAACGCATCAAACGCCCACAGCATGCCCTGGGCTCCGGTGGGCTGAAACTCGCATTTGGAGAAGTCGAGATGTTCGACGGTGGTTTCGGCTTCGGCGAGCGGCAGGGCGTCAGCCCTCCGTGTTTCGGCGCCGTCCTCGGAGGG
>JANOUN010001518.1:0-1779 GCA_031416875.1 Planctomycetota bacterium
CCTGTACGCCCTCGGCTATGGCCGCGCTGTGTATGAGTCCTGGACCGCTTCCGAGTTGTTGGAGCCCGCGCGTCTCTTCGTGTCGGGCCGTTCGCTGCTGCGCGCTATGGTAAACGCATTCCCCTGAAGTCGCCGAATTCCTCCAAGCGACTCGCCAATTGCCCCCGCCCTGGTCAAAATTCAAGCACACACGATTCAACTGCAATCGAAGTGCCGAACACTATTGGGACACAGCACTTTGTTGACAGGTAGTACGATGGCAATGGAAACCTCAGCCGTCGCACGACTCTGGTGAGCGGGGCTGCGACCGGGGCGTATGTGCCGTATGCGCGGGACCATCGTAATCAGTTGACGAAGATCGAGTTCTACAACGCTCCTGTCAACGGCACGGCGACGCTGGCAAATGTAGCCATCATCTCTCCGCGTGATGAGCCTTGATCTGGCCTGTTGCTTTGCAAGCTCGCCTTCCCTTACCAGAGGGCAGTGCATTGCGTTTAGTGAATCAGCCGTGTTCGGTTGGTTATGTTCTGAGGAAATGGCATCGTCTCGGCGGAGCGAGACGGCTACATTGAATCGCACGGGTGCCGCTCGGGATGTGATCAGTACGGCAAGCGTTGTTCTCGATCATCGCAGGATCGACAGCTTCGGGAAGATCACGTCTCAAACGGGACCGACGGTGGATTATGACCAGTTCTTCAGCGGTCTGTCGTATGATGCGGACAGCCAGCTGTATTACGGCCGAGCCCGCTGGTACGACCCGGTGGGACGAAAATTCATCGGCGAAGACCCGCTGCGGTTCGGGGCTGGTGATACGAACTTAAGTCGGTACTCGGCGAATGATCCGGTGAATTTTTCGGACCCGAACGGTCTGTCCAGGCTCAGTAACGCATTCAAGCACGTCACAAATGCCTTTGAAGACGTCGGTCACTGTGTTGAGAATCAATGGGACAACGCCAATATCCAGAAAGGCCTGTTGGTGGCTGGGACACTTGCGTCCGGCGGGATGCTGGGCTTTGGTTTGGCCGCGGTTACATTGGGCACAGCGCAGTTCTCGACAACTCCGACTCGGCCAGGGGGCCGGAGACTGTTGAAACGAATGACCGATCCCCGACGATTCGCGAAGGCTGAGACTCGCTATTAATAGTCCGTTATTCGGTTGGGCGGCGAACGAACTCAAGGCTATTAAGCCATGCCCCCGCTCAAACTGATCCAACCGTATCATCTGGCGGTAGATCTCACCGGAATTGTCATCTCAGTGCTTGTAGACTTTGTGCTGAGGCCGACCGGAGAGGATCTGTTCCTTGCCCCAGTTCGTCACGGCTCGAAACGCTTCGCTGCGAATGAATTCCTGGAATGCCGTTTCGTCCGACCACTCGCTGGTGATCAGGTACGATGCATCATCACTGACGTCTTTCCACAGGGTCGAACTCGTGTGGCCGGGAGCTGCCTTCAGCGCGTCGATGACTCCTGCAAACTTTTCTTCAAAGTCTGACTGTTTGCCGGGAAGTACGTGATAATTCATGCCAACTGTGATCATTCAATCGTTCCAAATTTGAGGTTCAATCGTCTAACGGCTCTTGCGCCAGGACGCATTCTAGCCTGTATTGCGCACGGTACGGTAGGCCGGACCGAGCAAACCCGGCAAAATCCGGAACGGCGACCGCCGGTCGAACTCAAGTCCTGCCGAAAAGGTGTCACGACGGAGAACTCGGGTTTGCGCTGTTCCGGCACACGCGGCGGCCTTGGTCCGGCCTACTCTGTGCGCAATGCATTCTAGTC
>JANOUN010001519.1:0-3026 GCA_031416875.1 Planctomycetota bacterium
CCATAGTCACGTTTCGGTGAGCCTGCGCTTCGCTGGTCACACCCTACAACTGCATCTTCCTGTTGGAAGTTCATCGCATGAATCAGATCAACCGACGTAATTTCATTGGGCGTTCTGCCACTGTTTTCACTGGGGCAGCGGTTTCTACGTTCTTCCCCTGGTCGGTGGCTTCGCGAACTGTGTCGGCGATGGGTATGTGGGATGATGCGATTGATCCAGCGAAAGCCGATTTGATCTACCGCTCGAAGGCTCCACGAAATGCGGAGCCTCGACTGGAAAAACTGGTCGAAAACTGGATCACGCCCACACCGCAGTTCTACATTCGCAGCCATGGGGCGAATCCGTTGATCATGGCCGAAGAGTTCAAAGTGTCCGTCGAAGGTTTGGTCGAAAAGCCACTTGTGTTTTCGATTCAGGAACTGATTGAAAAGTTTCCGAAGTCGTCCTGTATCTGCACGGTCAGTTGTGCGGGGATTCGGCGGTATGAATTCAACAAGGTGAAGGAAGTCAAGGGCGTTGCATGGCAGGAAGGACCGATCGGCAATGCGGTCTGGTCGGGAGTTCGGCTTTTGGATGTGCTGAAGTCGGCAGGTATCAAATCCGAAGCGAAGCACGTCTGGTTTGAAGGTGCTGACGAAATTGTGGACGGGAAAGCGATGTTTCCGTTTGGCGGATCAGTGCCACTGACTAAACTTCTGGAAGAAGAGAGTGCGATGCCTGGAGTTCTCCTGGCAACTCACATGAACGGTGAGCCATTGCTGCCTGACCATGGCTTCCCGGTTCGCACCATTGTGCCGGGTTACATCGGGGCTCGCAGCGTCAAATGGTTGCGGAAGATTGTCGTCAGCGATAAGCCATCTCCAAATCACTTCATCGCCGATGTCTACAAGATGGTGTATTCGGGAACTCCCGTCGAAATCGACGAAACCGCTCCGATCTACAGATATCCAGTGAACGCTGCGTTATGTTCTGCTGAGAAGCGAGACGGCAAAATTCATCTGCAGGGATATGCGTTGCCGACAGGTCGCAAGGGCTGCTCCATCAGTCGTGTTGAAATCTCAACGAACAATGGAACAACATGGACAGCCGCCACGCTGGGAAAAGAAGTCGGAGACTTCTGCTGGCAACTGTGGTCTGCGACTCTGACGATTGCAAATGCTGAAACAGACATCTGCGTGCGTGCGACAGATTCTCTGGGAAACACGATGCCCGAAACGGTGCCGTGGAACCCGAAAGGTTACCTTTACAATGCGTGGCATCGAGTCCCGGTAAGTCGATTTAATATTTGAGATTTCAAATCTGAAATTTCTAATCCCATAACTGAACCACCCTTTTATGTTTTTCCTTACTCTCATGGAATGAGGTCTTTATGACTACTGTAATTGACGATCAAAAACTGCTCATCGGAACCGAAGGACGCGTCAAGGCGACTGAGAAACGATTGATCAATAATGCCCAGGTGGATGTGAACCAGTTGATGCCCATCAAGTATCACTGGGCCTGGGAGCACTACAACAGTGGCTGCTCCAATCACTGGATGCCGACGGAAGTGCCGATGAATCAGGACGTTGAAGTCTGGCGTTCTGATCGATTGACCGATGACGAACGCCTGGTCATCAAGCGAAACCTGGGATTCTTTTCAACAGCGGAATCACTCGTCGGCAATAACCTCGTCCTGGCGATCTTCAAGCATGTGACAAACGCGGAATGCCGGCAGTATCTGCTGCGTCAGGCGTTTGAAGAAGCCGTGCATTCGCATACGTTTCTGTACGTCGTCGAAAGTCTTGGTCTGAACGAAGGCGAAATCTTCAACATGTACCGGGAAATCCCGGCCATTGCGAAGAAGGATGCCTTCGAAATGGACCTGACTGCGGAAGTCATGTCCGAGGGATTTTCGACCGACACCCTCGAAGGCCAGCAGATGTTCCTGAAGAATCTGATCGGCTTCTATGTCATCATGGAAGGCATTTTCTTTTACAGCGGCTTTGTGATGGTGCTTTCATTCCACCGCCGCAATCTGATGAAGGGGATCGGGGAGCAGTTCCAGTACATTTTGCGGGACGAAACTGTCCACATGAATTTTGGCGTCGATCTGATCAATGGAATCAAGTCTGAAAATCCTGGCTTGTGGACTCCGCAGTTTCAGTCAGAAATGATCGAACGCATTCGGACCGCCGTCGAACTGGAAATCGACTACGCCGAAGGCTGCCTGCCACGCGGTGTGCTGGGTCTGAACGCTGAATCGTTCCGTGACTATGTTCAGCACATCGCTGACCGCCGCCTGGAACGCATCGGCCTGCCGACGCAGTATGGTTCGCCAAACCCGTTTCCATGGATGAGCGAAACGATTGACCTGTCCAAAGAAAAGAATTTCTTTGAAACCCGAGTCAACGAATACCAGAGTGCTGGTTCATTGAACTGGGATTGAGCAAGTCGAATCAGAAGCCCGGCTTTTGCAAAAAGCCGGGCTTTTTTGTTATAGTGGCACGGTTGATTTCTGCCTTCTGCAACTCTTGTCGCGTGGGACTGGGTTGCGCAAGACTGCGTATTCCGCTCGCATCGCGTGAGGCGATTTTTGTTCAGCAGCGTTTGTCCCTTCAGGGACACCCGACGATAGCCCACCGTTTTAACGGTGGGTTTGCGTCAGTTCAAATCCAAAAGTCCCGTCAGGGACGAAAGATGTGCCCGTCGGCCACAACAATTACAAACGAATTTCAACGCCCCATGCCTGATTTGTGCAAGGGGAATTCCATCCACAATTCAGGCAAGTATCTTCCGTCCCTGTCGGGACTCTCAGGATTGCCGGCATCACATCCCACCGTTGAAACGGTGGGCTATTCTCAACCGTCCCAGCTGGGACGAATCACAAATACGGTTGTTATTCCATGACTCCGGATATCGCAAGACTCTGCACTCAAACTCGCCGTCATCTCCTGCAGACTGCGGGACTTGGTATTGGCTCAATGGCCCTGCAGTCGATGCTGGCGAAAGACAGCGACGCAGAGACAACACTGAAGAGTTCAACT
>JANOUN010001520.1:0-4321 GCA_031416875.1 Planctomycetota bacterium
GCCGTGGCCAGCAAGGGCAACATAAACAAACTTTCTCAGAACATTGGCAGATGTATGTCCGGCGGACACGCGGGACAGGAAACGGGATCGCGGAATTGTGCAGTCAAAGTGGGAAACGGCTGAACTTGTCAGTGCTGTTCAGCACGCCATGTCTTTGTGCTGAGTACCTCGCCGTCAGCGTCCGACGTGACGGTTGTCTTCCACTGCAGCACACCGAATGGGATCTGATCGCAGTACATCACGTCGCAACGATGCCAACATTTGCCAAATTGCGGATCATCGACAAGCACACGCGCGGCACCGCGTTCGACTGTCCATGCTTTCGTGGAATCGGATGCTGATGGAACCCAGGTTGTCCCGGCCGCGTTGTAGCCGCTCCACGAATTCTCAGGAGTCGGGAGTACTGAGAACCGCGCCTCTGGGATAGTCCTCCTGACCAGCGTTTCGACTCCGAATATCTCTTTCAACTTTGCGATTCGAAACGACAGGTTCGGTTCGCCTGCAAGAGACTCAGGCGTTGATTCACCGAATCCGCGGGGAATTCCCTGAAGCACCGTTCGTTGTCCGCCAGTTTCTAACACGATGCTGATCACAAAATCGTGGGGATTGCTTCCACGGCCACGCGTGACTGCCGCCAATGGATTTTCGGCCGTCGTGACGATCAATCGTTCATGATCGCTGCTGCGCCAGGCCGCCGATACGCCGACCTTGTCAGGCCATGTGGCAAACACTGACGTTTCAGGCGGGTCGAATGGTATTGTTGGCGTGCGATAGTTGATCCAACCCGCACCCTGCAACTGATCGTACAGCCACGAAGGCTGCCACGGGCGATGCAGTGACCATGAAACCGAAGTGATCGATACCAGCAGCAAGAGCCCGGCAATGACCTGCGTCGTGCGCGTCTTCAGTCGTTCGACAATCGGCACAAGGGCCAGCCACCAGAACGGCGACAGCCACAGCATCCACCGCAAGCCGACGGAATTTCCGCCATAGTTGTAGTTCTGCGTCCGTGTCAGATAGAAGCCGAGCGTGATGAAGGTGAAGACCGCACCAGTGAGAATGATCCACTTTCGGACAGCACCGGCACTCAGACGCAGCGTCACGAACCAGCTACAGACGGACAGGCACAACACAGGTGTCAACGACAGCAGTCCATGATGGCCCAGCACGCAGTGAAACAAATAGACGAGCGGTGCTTCCTGATTGGCATCCAGATCTCGCGGATTCGTCCAGTAGCTGGGGATGCCGTTGTGTTCGTATACGTAGGTTTCGGAACCGTACGTCGCGTAAAATGGTTTCACGCCGCCGGTCGTCATCCAGTTGGTGATAAAGAATGCCGCAAGCGGAATGGCGGCTGCCGCAAGATAGCGTGTCAGTGTCAGCCGGCGATCGACCATCACCGCCAGAGCGAACGAAGAAACGCCCAGCAAAGCGGCAGGCAGTTCAAAGCCAAAGGTCAGAGAAGCGAAGAATCCCAGTGCGACAAAAAGTCGGCCCTGCCGCGCGGACACGGCAGCAATGCCTGTCGGAGACAGGCGAGTGGCGAGAATCTCCACTGCTGCCGTAATCGCAAACATCGCGGCGGCGGCAGCCGGTGTGTGGTTGTTGAGTGTCGTCAGATATGGATTCAGCATCGAACCGAATCCGGCCACCGCCAGGACAAAAATCCGCACGGGCAATGACACATCCAGCACGATGAGGCAGCGACCCAGCGACCGCAGCGCAAACCAGAATGGCAGTCCGTTCACGATCAGCAACAGCACCCGAGTCACAAGTGCTGTATTGCTGAATAAGCCATACCCCATTGTCCAGCGTTCCACCGCATAGAACCCCGCCACGATGACGGACAACAGTGGAGGCTTTGACGAATAGAAATGCCACGGTTCAGTCTCGCCTGATCGATAACGCACTTTGTCGATAGTCGACCACCGTGCATAAGAATCAATTTCGTCGATCTGAAACGTGCCGCGTTCGACAAGTGACCACACCGTCGCCCAGCGAGACCGATCATTGGCGCTCTGCAGCGGCTCCGCCTGCAGAATCGCTGCGAAAATCATCCCGGTTGCCGCCAGAATCAAAATATGCTCTGCGGCCGACAGCGATCGTAAAGCCATCGCGTCGCAATCAGTCGTTACCGGTTTTATCATCAGGACTCAGATTCTGCAGTCGGTTGATCACTGGAGAGGAGAATAGACCGGAAGTGTGCCGTGTTCCTGCGCAGTCCTCAAGTGTAGCTGAAACGAGTCCACGAATTAGCACGGGCCGTGATCCACGATCCAGGAGCGATTCGCGCCAAAAAATGCCGACGACAGGCATTTCTGTCCTCGCTTCAGCGGCAATCCGGCGTGGATTTCAGTATCTTGCCTTCCGTGCGGACACTCCGGCGACCATCATTGATCAGGCAAAACCATGGGGTTTCAGACGATGACAATTCAACGACCTCGCTTGTTTATTGTATTGCTTGCCGGACTTTTGCAGGCACACCCGGCAGTTGCCATTGGCGCGTCGCAGGAAAACGACATGGCAGCGCTCCGTGCGGAGGTGACGGCATTGAGCGGTCAGGCTTTGGACGAAGTCGCAATTCGACGATTGATCATCATTGATCAGGTGCTTGCAAAAGAGCAGGAAGTCAACGTTGCGACGGATCAACAGCGCGTGTTGATGGCGCTCGCAAAGTCACAGGATCCGGATGCACTGGACCATGTGCGTTCGGTGTTTGAAAACGCCCCTGAACGTCGTGGTTCCGCCGCACAGGCATTGGCGGCCGCTACGACTCTCCGGCCGACTGACCTGCAGGACTGGCGGTACATGGTGCGTTCACTTCCTGTCGTGCAGGGAGAAGACGCAGTCGATGTTCTGAACGCCTTGCAGCGATTTCGCACGCACGCGAACAAGGGTCAATGGGTGCGAAAGGTTATCCTGATCGGCCTGCAACTTCCTGCGGATCAGCAAACAGCGGCGACCAGTCTGCTGCGGCACTGGACCGGCGTGCCACTCAAAAAATCCGAAGTCGGCGAATGGACGCTGGAAAAGTATCAGCAATGGTTTGCCAAAGAATATCCCGACCAGCCTGAAGCTGTGTTGTCTGTGGATGCAGCAGGACGCAAGTGGACGATGGCAACTCTGGAACCCGCTCTCAAGACGTTCAAAACATCTGAAGCTCTGATGCAACAGGGGGAACGTGCTTATCAAAAAGCCGGATGTCAAAAATGTCATCGACGCGGCAATGCTGGTGAAGTCCTGGGTCCGGATCTGACGACACTCGGGTGGCGCCGGCAGCGCCGTGAGATCCTGCATGCGACATTGTATCCGTCGCACGAACTGAATGAGGAATATCCCACGGTGACAATCGTGCTGAAGAGCGGAAAGGCACTTACGGGAATGTTGTCAGCCAGCTCTGCAGATGCGCTGGCGATTGTGTCAAGTACCGGCATGCGCGAAGAATTTCCTCGCACCGAAGTTGAGACGATCGTCAACCAGAAGACTTCGAACATGCCCGACGGTTTGCTGGAGCCGTTGAACAAAGATGAGATCATATCCCTGATCGCGTTCCTGTCGTCCGACGACGGTATCCCCCGCCCGCACACGGACGAGGCACTCTGATTCGTGCAACGGTGGTTAGTTCGACTGTCCCATATTGTTCGTAGTACCGCCTTTAGGCGGAAATTCAGCCTGCGCCACCATGAAACTTCAGCCCCTTTTCCGGCTAAAGCCGGGACTACAAGCGGATCTGGGACAGTCGAATTAGCGAGCTTCCAGGATCAGTCGCTGGAGCTGCCTGTCGATCTCAGCCGCGTTTGCCTTCGCTTCTTCCAGCGGCAATCCGGCTGCCATCCCCGGACGTTTGTGACCGATGTGACTGAGCCATGAATTATGGAGCACCGCGCCTTTTTGATTGACAAGTTGAGTCATTTCTTCGCTGATCGGCATCCACGATTCAACGCCCCAGGCTTTCAGGATCACCTCCGCAATGGTTTGATGCCCTGTCCTGTTGCAGTGTACGCCATCGGGGGCAACCGTGAATGCGGGATCCTTCTTTCGCTGCTGTTCCCAAAATGCTGTGATGGGTGTATGGAGATCGATCACCATTTCAACCCGATCCTTCTGTTCCAGGATCCATATCGCGTATTTCCGGATGACCTGATCATAGTCTTCGTAAACTGCATACCAAGCGAACTTTTCGCTCCCTTCAGGCAGCAGCTTTCCCTGGGCCTTAAGCTGCAACGGATCAAAAGGCGGCGGCGTCACCAGGATCAGCTTTGCCCCTGCGGCATGAACCTTTTCAATCAGTCGATTGATGCCGTCCTGATATTTCTGGAAA